>JAPOOP010000330.1 GCA_026713385.1 Candidatus Poribacteria bacterium
ATAGGATTCAGTTCCCGTTTGATGCCAAGATGCGCTTGAATTCATCAAGGGTCGACACTTGAACTGCCTCACGCAACAACTCCCTGAGATACTGGATTTCTTCGATGCTCTCAAGTGTAGGTTTTAACGCATGCACCTCGCTGGTTTGAAAGCGACTCTCCAATACATCTAACAGGGATCCCAAAACGCCCTTTCTTTCGCCCTGTTCAATGCCTTGTTCAATGCCTTGTTCAATGCCCTGTTCAATGCCTTGTTCTGTAAAATGTTGAATAACTGATGATTCTTGCATGGTTTCCTCCAATATAATCTCACGAATGGTTTGATAGTCGAATATTAAACCACCCAAAATCGCAAGGTTTGAAAGGTAATCAGGCTTGTCTGGCTCATCCATTGGCAAAGCATCAGCAACCCGGACACATTCACGCAACCACTCACCGGAATCCATTTCCCCTGATGGCTTCATCAGTGGAGCGAAAGGAATTAACCCTTTCAACTTCGCATCTAAAATAGCTTGCCCTTCTACTTCGGAGAGTCTGATTACCTTGTATTTGATAGTAATCTCATGCCCCGGCATGTCTTGGATGTATTGCCCCGGGTCATTGCGTCCTGCATCTGGATGCAGATAGATAACGTGCGAATAAACAGGTTTTTGAAAGGTCTCAATACCTCTGCCTGCATAGCCTACGACGCGATACGGCATGGGAAGCTGCGTACTGTCGCGCGTCTGAAACTCAAAATGCATGATAGCCTCTTTACCAAGGATATCCACATGTATGAAACTATCAGCACGATGCCCTCTGACAGTAGGTTGCTCCGTATCCAGAATCTCGATGACCTTGGCCTCCGGTATACCAAGAGTAAACCTGATCCAGTCCTCAGGATTTTGCTGAATAACGCGTTTTGATACAGTATCAAATTGCCCACCCGGCGATCGCGCGGTATCAGATTCAGAAAATGCTTTTTTCATAGCGTTTTCTCAAGTTCTTTCAGGAGATTCCGCTGTTTGCGAGACAAGGACTTCGGAATTTCCACAACCAACCGCACCCGCATGTCACCTTTTCTGCCGGAGGCATCTACTCCACCGCGTCCACGTAAGCGGAACTGTTGTCCCGGTTGCGCTCCGGACGGGATTTTCAAATCTACATTCCCTGTTAGCGTTTGCACCCGAACGGAACCGCCTAACGCCGCTGTCGTCATAGATATCTTGGCATCTGTTAGTAGGTCGGCACCTTCACGGGTCAGTGTCGGATGTGGTTGTACAGAAACCGTCACCAACAGGTCGCCCGAAATGCCGCTACCGAGGGATTCTCCATGCCCCTGAATACGTAAGGTTTTTCCATCTTGAATACCGGGTGGAATTTTGAGCGTAAGGCGCTTTCCTTGGACACTGACCTCTTTCTTGCTGCCTAATACCGCATCCTCCAAAGGAACGCTGACATTCATACGAATGTCGCGTCCACGAGGCGGAGCAGTTGTGCGCCGTTGTCCGAACGCATCGCCGAACGCATCGCCAAATCCACCGAACCCACCAAATCCACCGCGTCCGAAAATATCGTCGAGGTTGATATGCCTGAAAATGTCGTCCATATTCCGGTAACCTTCAAAACCCATACCCTCAACGCCTGCGTGCCCGCGGGTATCATACATACGTCGTTTGTCAGGATCGGAGAGCACCGAATACGCGTTCGACGCCTCTTTGAACTTCTCTTCTGCCGCTTTGTCACCCGGATTTTTGTCCGGATGATACCGGACTGCAAGTTTGCGATAGGCTTTTTTGATTTCTTCTGGAGTAGCACCTCGATTCACGCCGAGGATTTCGTAGTAATCTCTCATATTTTAATCGCTATCAGTGGTCAGTTATCGGTTATTGGTTATCAGTTATCAGTAGTGGTCAGTTATCGCTTAAAAGAGGATATTGTTAAACGAGGGAACACCCAAGCGAAAACACCTTTTAACTGAAAACTGACTACTGAAAGGTTTTTCGCAAGAGAAAACCGAACCGACAACCGTTAAAAAAGCATCGTGAGGACTGCTGACACATCTCGTAAGGATTGGTGCTGTTTAACGAGTGTTGATCCGAATTGAAGTGCTGCCTTTTCTACGCGTAGTTTTTTGGATACATCAGCAATACCTTCTATATCTTTGACGTGTGCCGCACCGATAAGACGACGCAGCATTTCCAATCCCGCAAACCCGACTGCTTCGTGGAAGATTTGTTGCAACGTTTGTTCCTTTAACGTCCTATCAACTGTTTTGAATTCAAACGTGTAGGTGTGCCACGTCTTTGCGATCGCTGTTTTCAGCGCGGATTGCACGTCCAAGGTGCCTTGATGTGAAAAATAGGATAAGAGATAGTTCGCCCAATATAATCCGAGGTCAAATCCTACGGGACCATAAAAGGCAAACTCAGCATCAATCACTTTCGCTGTGTTGTTTTGGACGAGAACGCTTCCTGTGTGCAGATCGCCGTGCGTTACGGCTTGCTGTGCCGTTAGAAAAATCTGTTTGAGGCGCTCTGCCTGCCGCAGAAAGTCCGTATCCGATTTCAATCGCTGGACATCGGGTCCTAATCCTGGGGTCCAGAAATTTGTTTCATGTTCGGTGTACGGAAAAGTGAACACGTAATCGGCAGTTATCGACTGCATGGTAGTATTCGCAAATTGCTGTCTATAATGCTGCACAGTTGTGCTATCAAGATTCTCGACGTATGTGCGACTATGTACAATACCCATAAATCGCCCAATCTGTTCAGCGATGTCGGTATTCACTCTGCCTGCGATTAGATCCGCGCGCAGGACCTGAGCATCTCGAAGGTCCTCCATTACTATGACGGCGGTTTCAGCATCGAAATAGTATAGTTCAGGGACCGTCCCACTTGCAAACTGGTTGTAGATGTCCAGCGCACGGGATTCGTAAGTCAAACGTTCGATGGATAATGGATACTCGGGTCCTAATATTTTAATATAGGGTGGCGCGTGTTTTAGGACGATCGAACGCTCCGGTCGCGCTGTGTCTGAGACGCGATAAACTGTATTAAGATTACCATCGCCAATCTCTTCTATACGGAGTTCCGCCTCCGATTCAAACATGCGGATCTCAGCACGGCGTTGACGTAGGTAGTCCGGCAGCGTGGCAAGGTCGAGTTCCATATCTTTCAGGCAACCTTACAGCAGATTCTCGGCTATTTGGATAGCATTCAGAGCGGCACCTTTGCGAAGGTTGTCTGCTACTACCCAGAGGTTCAAACCGTTTTCTACGGAAGCATCTTCACGAATTCTACCGACATAGACTTCATCTTTCCCTGCGACATCAACGGCGAGGGGATACTGTTGGTTGTCAGGATCATCCACAACTGTGAGACCGGGTGCAGTGGCGAGGCACTCTCTTGCTTGGGCGGCTGTGAGTTTCTCGTGTGTCTCGAGGTTTATCGATTCAGAATGCGCGAAGAAGACTGGGACTCGGACGGTTGTAGCGGAGATACCAATCGTGTCATCTGCGAGTATCTTCCGGGTCTCATTGATCATTTTCACCTCTTCTTCGTTGTCCCCACTGTCTAAGAAGGGCCAATCGAATGCGACGTTGAACGCCATCTGATGTGGGAATTTATCTAAGGTGATCGGCTTGCCTTCGAGTGCTTCAGTCGTTTGCTGAACCAGTTCCATAACAGCACGTCCACTTTTACCAGAGACGCTTTGATACGTGGAGACAACGATCCGTTTGATGCCAACAAGGTCGTAGATAGGTTTTAGTGCGACCATCATTTGGATGGTAGAGCAATTTGGATTGGCGATCAATCCATTGTGTGTGCGGGCAGCATCCATATTGACTTCCGGGACAACGAGAGGTGTTTCTGCGTCCATGCGGAAGGCACTCGTATTGTCAATGACAAGCGCGCCTTTTTCTACGGCTGTGGGGATGAACTCGCGACTGACAGACGCGCCAGCTGATGAGAACACTACGTCCACGTCTTCAAACGAGTCGTGGGTCAATTCCTCAATGATAATGGGATCGTCTTTAAAGGATAGAATTTCACCGGCAGAGCGATGCGATGCTAAAAGCTTGAGGGAAGCAACTGGGAACGATCGCTCTTCAAGAAGTTGCAACATGGTATTACCGACGGCACCGGTTGCACCGACAACCGCAACACGATAACTCTCACTCATTTCTGATATTTTCCTCTATTGTATAATTCAAGCAGAATTTTTGTATGTAAAGTTTAATGTATAATTTTACCACAAACACGCCATTTAAGCAAATATTTCGGCAAAGAGTGCCGTGTAACGCGGGAATTCTTCGCCTTTAACACAAAAAAACTTGACAAATTGCGTAGTCTGTGGTATTAAAATTAAGAGGTTTATGTTTTATGTCAAGTTAACCGTGTTGGATCATCTTTATTTCTAATAGGGTTATCTGGGTTAAGCGTAGGCTTTTCTCTGTAGTTGAGGTTAATTTTTTTGGCGTTAACCAAATTTTATCTTGACATATCTATATCTGTATAGTATAATATAATTACTATTAGTTTTTTGTTAAATCCATTTTGTGTCCGAAGTGTGAGAACCTTGTTTTCCGAGATTTTCGGAAAACGCAGTGTTTTCTCGTCCGGACTAAAAATTAGAGGAATATTTGACATGGCAAAATTAATGAAGAGCGATGTCGTCAGTAGTATCGTTGAACAAACAGGTCTTAGCAAAAAGGATGCAAGTGCTGCTGTTGAGGCTTTTGCTGCGACTATTTGCGACGCTTTGAGTAACGGCGACTCTGTTGGATTAATCGGTTTTGGAACCTTTGAAGCCAAAAATCGCCCAGCGCGCACGGGTCGCAACCCCCAGACTGGCGAACCACTTGACATTCCAGAGAAGACAGTCCCTGTCTTTAAAGCTGGTAAGAAACTTCGCGATGCCACTGGCTAAACTGGCGGTTTGTTCGCTCAGTTTCTGGAAAAGCCGCCGAGCTGTGCCTCGTTTTTAATTGAGGGACAGCTGCGGCTTTTCCACGTTACACCCATTGACAAAAGTCTCTACGGGTTTCTTAACATACGGAAACCACCTTCACAACATATTCTAACACTATGCTATCGCCTGCAGTTATTGATACAATTTTTTGTCCGTATTGCTTGTAGGGACCCTTTCGATTCTTTTGTCCGCATCATTTATAGGCACGCTTTCCGAGCATGTTGGTTAAAATTTGATGCCAGGAGACTCATCATGTTAATCCGAACGAGAGCCCCAGTCCGCATCGACTTCGCTGGCGGATGGAGCGATGTAGCCCTCTTTACTGAACATTCAAAAGGGCTTGTCGTCAACGGGACAATTAACCGATACGCTTATGCAACCCTCCGCTGTGAACGCCAAGTCGCACATGACGATTCTGTTGAACTCCAGCGCGTTCTGGATAAAAGCATTCGTATCTATTCTGCGGATTTTGATACGTCCATTGAAGCGGACGATATACGTCAGCTTGAATATGATGGGAACATTGATTTAGTCAAGGCAGCTGTGCGACGAATGTCCATACAAATTGGCGGTTTCGACCTGATTACTCAGTCTACCGCACCACCGGGCAGCGGATTAGGCACTTCCGCTGCAATGGGAGTTGCACTCGTCGGTGTGCTGGGGGCACTTAAGGAAGCTACCTATCTTCCTTATGAGTACGCGGATCTCGCAAGCAATATTGAACGTCATGAACTCAATATCCCCGGCGGGAAACAGGATCAGTACGCCAGCGCGATCGGCGGAATTCATTTTATGGAGTTTCAGGGGGAGGAGGTGAAAACCTCGCCACTGAAATTTCCACCACACATTCGTTGCGAACTTGAAAAGAATCTTGTCCTCTGTTATACCGGAAAATCTCGCCTCTCTGGTAATATACATCAAAATGTGACCGATGCTTATAAAAGCGGAGAACCGAGTGTCCGCGACGCATTGGAAACCCTCAAAACCACCGCTGAGGCAACGAAAACAGCACTGATGCGCGGTCGCTTGACCGAATTCGGCGAACTCCTCACCCAAAATTGGCAGAATCAGAAAAGGTTACACCCCTCCGTCACAAATGAACAGATAGAATCCCTCTTTAAAATTGCAATGACGCATGGAGCGATCGGCGGAAAAGCTTGTGGTGCCGGTGGTGGTGGATGTCTACTGTTTTACTGCGAACCTACACGTGAACATCGCGTCCGTCAAAAACTTGAAGAAGCAGGCGCGCGGGTCATTGATGTGAACTTTGATTTTGACGGTCTCCAAATATGGAAGGTCTCAAACGATTGAAAGGAACGGCTTTCGCTTTCGGCTATCAGCAAAGAGGGTCTCTGGTGAAGTTACACATTCTTGCTGACCGCTGATGGCTGATGGCTGATGGCTATTTCTATGAAAAATGACATCTCAACGCCGCAGACCGGAACAGATATAGAAGCCGCCGAAGCTTTGAAAACGGCGAAGGAAAATATTTTAAACCAACTCAGAAAGCGAATCATTGGGCAAGACGAAGTCATCGAGCAACTCCTTATCGCACTCTTTTCGCAGGGACACTGTTTGCTGGTAGGCGTGCCGGGATTAGCGAAAACACTACTCATCAGCACCTTCGCTCGGATTCTGGAACTCCCTTTCAACCGAATCCAATTTACACCAGACCTGATGCCGTCGGACATTATCGGCACCGATATTATTGAGGAAGGTGAGGCAGGGAAACGCGCTTTTCGCTTTATTAATGGACCTGTCTTTGCTAACATCGTCCTTGCTGATGAGATCAACCGAACCCCCCCTAAAACGCAAGCCGCACTCTTACAAGCAATGCAGGAGTACCAAGTCACCGCAGGCGGCAGAACCTATCCTTTGGAACGTCCGTTTTTCGTTTTAGCGACGCAGAATCCGATCGAGCAGGAAGGCACCTATCCGCTACCCGAAGCGCAACTCGATCGATTCATGTTCCATATCACACTGGATTATCCCGATAAAACTGCCGAAAAAGAGATTGTGATGACAACAACTGCGGCTTATGAACCTGAGATAGAACCTGTTATCACAGGAGAAGAAGTCTTGCGAATACAACAGGTCGTCCGAAAAGTGCCGATCGCCGAAGCAATTGTGGACTATGCAGTGGAATTGAACCGACAGACGCGACCTGCTTCAGATGCGCTTGATTTCATTCAGGATTGGGTGCAGTGGGGCGCAGGACCGCGGGCATCGCAATACCTCGTACTGGGGGCAAAGGCGCGCGCCATTCTTCAAGGACGCTATCATGTCGGTTATGAGGATATTAAGGCAGTCGCCGTACCTGTGCTACGCCACCGAATTTTGACGAATTTCAACGCCGAAGCTGATGGAATCACAAGCTTGGATATTATCAATAGACTGTTAGAAAATGTTCAGCCACCAGCAGTTCAATGAATGGAGGTTTCCTATGCGTGCAATTGACGCTTTTAAAATGGATAAGGCAACGTTTTCTGTGCTATCCTCTTTTGAAGAAACCGACGAATCGGTGAATACGCTGTATAACCCAAACTGCCACCTATTTATAGGCATAGCCTCTGTTCTCCTTCCGAGTAACGAACAAGGAACACCTGAAAAATCTTGTTGAAACGCTCAAAATTCGTTAGTAGCAACTTGAGTTAAATATGAATTTTTAATAACTGTTCATATTCCGATTTCGGTTGGAATTAACTAAAAATCATCGTGAAACTTAGTAGAACGATGGCCATATTTAATAATTTAAAATATGAAAATTGCAATTATAGGAACAGGATACGTCGGCTTGACCACAGCTGTGGTGCTGGCACATCTGAATCATGATGTCGCTGCGGTGGACAAAGACGAGAGCAAACTCAACCTTTTGCACGAAGGAAAAAGTCCGATCCATGAACCCGGCATCCAAAATCTCCTTGAAGAGGTGCAGCACACGATCCGTTTCACACCGAGTGTGGCTGAAGTTGTCCCGCGGGCAGAGCTGATTCTGATTGCTGTGGGGACACCACCGAAGAAGAACGGTGAAGCGGATACGCAACACGTGGAACAAGCCGCCAAAGAGGTTGCCCAAGTCTGTCTGCCTGATAGGCATTATACACTCGTTGTGAAATCGACAGTCCCGATAGGCACGAATCAGCGTGTCGCTGAAGTTGTGGAGGCGGTATTTTCGGAACGTGGGCTTCGAGGGAACGTTTCCATCGCTTCAAATCCGGAATTTTTGCAAGAGGGGTTGGCGTTGCAAGGTGCGTTCTATCCGGATCGGATCGTCGTTGGTGCGAACAGCGATGAAGCGATTGATACCTTGCGTCGTCTCTATAAACCGATCCTCGAACAGACGTTTGATCCACCGAGCGAGTTTCCGCGTCCGTCTTCTTATCACCTACCACCAATGATGACAACGGATCCAAACAGTGCTGAGATGATTAAATACGCCGCGAACACCTTCCTTGCGCTTAAAATTAGTTTTATCAATGAAATTGCCGGGCTTTGCGAGGAGGTTAACGCAGATGTGACAGAAGTCGCACGCGGTATCGGACTTGACGCACGTATCGGGCATCGGTTTCTCCAAGCAGGTCTCGGATGGGGCGGCAGCTGTTATCCGAAAGATACCGCTGCTTTGTTAGGGGTTGCCGCGCAAACTGGATACGAAATGCCGATTACGGAAGCCGCGCGCACCATCAACTTCCGCCAACGGGAGCGTGTCGTCGAAAAATTGCACAGCACATTGGGTACACTCAATGGCAAGACCATTGGTATCCTTGGGCTCGCCTTCAAACCAAACACCGATGACATTCGAGAAGCACCCGCACTTGACATTGTCCGTGAGCTGATTGCAGCGGGGGCAATCGTTCGGGCACACGATCCGATCGCTATTGTAAACGCACACCGCGCCTTAAGTGAGAACGGCGAAACTAACGATAACAAAGTGCTTTTCACGGAAGATGTATACGAACTCTCGGACGATGCCGACGCACTCGTGCTCGTTACCGAATGGGAACTCTATCACAAGCTTGAACTCCGTAGACTCGCCAA
>JAPOOP010000540.1 GCA_026713385.1 Candidatus Poribacteria bacterium
ATTATCGTAGGACACGCCTCACTTCCGTCCGGATTAAACGATCCAAGCAACCACGACCGGATTGAAGATGAAATCCTCAAGAACATTGACATCGCGGCGGAAAACGACATTCCCGGACTCATCTGTTTCTCTGGAAACCGAGAAGGCAGATCAGAAGAAGAGGGACGTGACAACACAATAGCAGGCTTGTCACGTGTTACCAAAGCCGCCGAGGAGAAGGGAATCAATCTCTGCGTCGAGTTGCTCAACAGTAAAGTCAACCATCCAGATTATCAATGCGACACAACGGCATGGGGTGTTGAAGTCTGCAAAGGGGTAGGTTCACCCCGAGCGCAGCTGCTCTATGACATCTACCACATGCAGATCATGGAAGGCGACCTTATTCGCAACATCACCGATTACAGTGACTATATCGGGCACTACCACACCGCGGGGAATCCCGGACGGCATGACCTCGATGACGAGCAGGAAATTTACTATCCTGCCGTGATGCGTGCCATCGTGAACACCGGATACGACCTCTATGTCGGACACGAATTCGGTCCCAAAGGGGATGCGTTCGATGCGATGCAACACGCTTACGATGTTTGTAACGTCTAACTACTTCCCATGTAAATTGTAGGGGTAGGTCTTGTGCCTACCCCATTTTTATCTTTTGTCTGAATCGCGGATTTGCACGGATTTACCAGATTACGCCGATTTTAAGGTTTTGCTTAACCTCCTGCCCTATTTTTTATTATAGGACTTATGCATGCTGCTCTTTTGTAGCATAGACTGTTAGTCTGTATCAACAAACCGTCTCTCTTTTTTGGGGGGATCCCATCTCACAGTGCGTGCTATGGTCAAAACTGCGTAAGTCCCGTATTATTCAAAATGACACCTGAACAGCAAGCCAGACGCAATATAGACAAAATGCTTGAGACAGCGGGTTGGTGTGTCCAGAATCACGCAGGGCATAACACCGCCGCTGCGTTTGGCGTTGCTGTTCGCGAATATCCGTTGAGGGCAGATCAGAGGGCTGATTACCTCCTGTTTATTAATGGTATCGCTGTTGGTGTTATAGAAGCCAAACCGGAAGGGACAACTCTCAGTGGTGCCCTTCAGCAGGTAGAACGGTATCGAGCGAGTTTGCCGGATAACTTACGTCGCCTCGCTGAATTACCCTTCTCGTATGCATCAACAGGGGTTGAAACCTATTTTCGTGACATCCGTGATCCAAATTCCCGTTCTCGTCCTATTTTTACATTCCATACACCTGAAAACCTCTCTCATCAAGCCACCGAGTCGAGAACCCTACGGGAGCGAGTCAAAGATGATTTGCCTCTATTAGAAAAAGGCAGCTTAAGAGATTGTCAATTTGAAGCGATAGTCAATCTTGAAGCATCTTTGAAGGATGCAGACCCGCGCGCCTTAATCCAGATGGCGACCGGTAGCGGGAAAACTTATGCCGCCGTGAGTGCTGTTTACAGACTCATCAAATTTGCTAAGGTCAAACGGATTCTTTTTCTTGTAGACAGACGGAACCTCGGCACGCAGGCTCATCGCGAGTTTCAGTCTTACACGCCTCCCGACGACAATTCAAGATTCACAGAACTCTACAACGTCCAACATCTCGCCAGCAACACAATTGATCCGGTAAGTCAGGTCTGTATCACGACACTTCAACGTCTCTATTCTATGCTGAAAGGCGATTTCGACTTTGAAGCAGAGAAAGAGGAAGTTTCCGGCTTTGAAAATGGGGATGTACAAACACCAGAGGTTACCTATAATCCATCAATCCCTATTGATACCTTCGACGTTATTATCGTTGATGAATGCCATCGTTCCATCTACGGCAGATGGCGACAGGTGTTGGAATACTTTGACGCTTTCATTGTTGGACTCACTGCAACGCCGTATAGCCAAACACTCGGTTTCTTTGACCACAATCTCGTTTCTGAATATCGTCATGAACAAGCCGTGGAGGACAATGTAAACGTTGGTTATTACGTCTATCGGATTCAGACCGAGATTACACAAAGTGGAAGCACACTTGAGGCGGGTAGTTATGTCGCAAGACGGGACAGGCACAGTCGGAGGCTTAACTGGGATGAGTTAGACGCTGATGTTGAATATGCAGAAACACAATTGGATCGGGAGGTCGTTGCTATAGACCAGATTCGCACAGTTATTGAGACGTTTAAGGAGAAACTTTTCACGGAACTCTTTCCGAGTCGGAGAATTGTTCCCAAAACGCTTATCTTTGCCAAAGATGATTCACACGCCGAGGATATCGTCCACATTGTCCGAGACGTATTCGCGAAAGGCGACGAATTTTGTCAGAAGATTACCTATCAGAGCGATAAACCGGAAGAACTTATCCCACAATTCCGCAATGATCCGATTTTCCGAATTGCTGTCAGCGTTGACATGATTTCCACCGGTACCGACATTAAACCGCTTGAATGCCTGATTTTTATGCGCGCTGTTCGATCCAGCGGCTATTTTGAGCAGATGAAGGGGCGCGGTGTGCGCACTATCAATCCTAACGATCTGCAATCCGTCACCGGTGATGCGACTGCCAAAACACACTTTGTTATCGTTGATGCTGTCGGGGTCTGCGACGCAGTGAGAACCGATTCACAACCGCTTCCAGGCGATCTGCCTTCTGGTGAACTCCGTGAACCCACTGAAACGGATAGGGGCCAATTGATTGACGAGATTAGTGAAGATCGGATTATTGATGCCGGATTTGACAATCTAAATTCCACACAGGTTACTGCCGTCATCCACGCCTTTAAACGGTTTATTGACCAAAACGTAGATGAATTGCCAGCGTTACAAATCCTGTGTAACCGTCCCGAGGCAGAAGGCTCGCTCAATGAAGACGGCTTAATTGTGTTGGAAGCATCATTACAACAGTATTCAAACGGACTCTCTTGCGAGGCTTTATGGTTTGCCTATCAGCAAAGATTCCCGAACCGTGTGCAAGGCAACGTTGAACGGCGCACGGACCTTATATCTCTCATTCGGTTTGCTCTTGGTGAGAGCAATTTCCTTGAGCCTTTCCGTGTAACTGTCAATCGAAACTTCGAAGAATGGTTAGAGGGTAGAGATTTTACTTCAGAACAACTCTATTGGCTTAAATTGATACGGGAACATATTACGACTTCGCTTGACATTCGGATGGATGATTTTGAGTTCACTCCCTTTGCAGAGCTTGGAAACGGAGCGAAAGTCTATCAACTCTTCGGCAATGATTTAGGGGATATACTAAAGGATCTCACAGAAAAATTGGTTTCTTAATTTCCGCGTTGTGGCTAAGACTTCTTATTTTCAAAAACGGCTTGAATACAAATAGAATTTGTAGTAAACTTGTAATAATATGAGACGTTTAACATAAAACAGACACAAAAAAGATTTTGGCGGATGTTAACTCCATTTGCCAAAATACGCTTAAACTAAATGGTAAGGTATTATAATGAATCCAATGGGTTTGCCTCTGAATTGGCAACTGGTAAAATTTGAGGAGGTTGCTA
>JAPOOP010000395.1 GCA_026713385.1 Candidatus Poribacteria bacterium
GACATCCGAACCTTAATGAACGATTATTGGATTGAGGACGCACTCAAAAAACATGGGCACGCTATCACGAATGTATGTGGCATTGAGGCAGCACAGATGGCACTAGAAAAAATCAGGGCAATTGCAGTTGCGAACAGATTTATACTTGATTTTATAGAACGCGTTGAAAGCGATCTCTCGCTCCTTTCACACCCAAATTATGCCGAATTAATGGTGAGTTTTACGAGTTCTGTCTTTCGGTATGCGAAACCTGATAGCATAGAGCGAACAATCCAGTCTCTGCTACAGGATCCGATCGCTATTATCAGGCGGATTGCATTCAAGGCAATTACCGACCATTACAACGATCTGAAGCATCTGTTTTGGACATGGCAAGACAATCCATTCGATGATGTTAGGCTTGAACCCGAGATTACCGAATTGCTTGAAACCTATAACCACACCTTTGATGAAGACGAAATGGAGCAGATATTACGATGGATAGAATCGACGCAGCACTAACCTCAAGAGTTGTTGTTGAGAGACGGCGGAAATGGCTCTCTCTACTCTTGGAAACTGGTAATGAAAAGGTTACCGCCGCTTACCAAAAATACGATCAGTTCCACAAAGCGAATGTTGCGGCAACCAATAAAGGAAACGCCGCAACTATGCCAAAGTCAGGCGCGATTGGGCCCGTGCGTCCTGTGTCAACTAAAGAACTCTCGGCGATGTCAAATGTTGAGATCGTCGCTTATTTAGAGGGGTACAAGGAAGAAGATATCGGATTGCCTATCTTGGAAGGGCGTGGACTTGCAGATACACTTTCGGAATATGTGACAGCGAACCCGCAGCGGTTCACGGATAACCTACTACCTTTCCAAGATGTTCGGAATCTGTACCAATCTGCCCTTTTACAAGGCTTCCTCACTGCATGGCGCGATAAGAAGGAATTTAATTGGGCAGCATTGCTCAAATTCATATATCATATCCTCTCATTAGAACAGTTTTGGATTGCGCAGCACGAGGAGGGATTTAACTATAGAAATTGGGTGCTTTCTGCTACAGCAGATTTGATCTCAGAAGGCACAAAAGATGATACACATGCGTTTGACGCGCAACTCTTGCCCCTCGCTGAAGAAATTCTCCTGATACTTGTAGATAAAACACAACAGAGTGTTTCAACCCTTGATAATCTCCGCACCGATATTCTGAATTCAGACAGAGGTAGGGTATTTTCGGCTGTGATGGACTACGCCCTACGGTTCGCCCGTACTAACGAGTCTGAATACGTAGATTGCCGATGGCCCTACACCGTCAGGGCGGATTTCACCAAAAGATTAGACCGAAGCGTTGAACCCTCCCTTGAATTCTCCTATACGCTTGGATTTCACCTACCCTATCTGTCATATCTTGATGAAGAGTGGGTTCGCCTCAACATAAATCTCATCTTTCCACAGCAGGATGAAGACCATTGGCAAGCCGCTTTTTCTGGGTATTTGTTATACCCAAGGGTTCGTGAAGAGTTTTACTTGCTGCTCAAAGCACACGGACACTATCGGAAAGCATTGAGCACCCACTTTACTGATACGGAAGTACTGGAAGGACTCGTCAAACACATCTGTACAGGTTGGATAGAAGACAGCGAGACCTTAGATGACAAAACCAGCCTCATTTATCAGTTGATACACAGTGGCAATCCAAATCTGCTTGCGGGTATGGTTTACTTTTTCGCCCGACGCGCTGATAGTCTATCTGACAAAGTGAAAGTAAAAGTTATACCAGCGTGGCGTGCTTTGTTTGAAGTCCTTTTCCAACATAGTGATGAAGCGAAATATCAAGAGGTTCTAAGTCCGTTGTCCCAATGGATAGGACTCATTGATGAGATAGATGATGAAGTGCTCGCGTGGATAAAAGTATCTATAAACTACCTTGAAAAAATTCCAGGGTATGCTCTTACTTTATCAAACGTTATTAAAGCCTTGCAGAAGCATGTCTTGATAACACCTGAGGAGGTTGGGAAAATTTATTTGGAAATCCCTGAGAGTGAACTGTGGTTTCTGGAACAAACGCAAAAGAACGAAGTTGAAGAAACTGTCCGAACTCTATACAAAAAGGGGCATAATGCAACTGCTGAAGAGATCTGCGAGCGATTCGCAAAATCTGGTGTCCTTTTCTTAAGATCTGTTCGTGAAGAATATCAACGTTGATAGTTTTCTGATTTAACCTATGAATTCCGGTCCCATATCTTCTGTGGGCACCGGAAGAGTTCATGAGCCAACTGCGTAAGGTAAGTCTTAATTTATTTGAGTTTTGCCTTGAGTATGTATTAAAATATGAGTAGGCGTTTCTAAACTTAACTCGGTTGAAAAGGAGAACCAGTTTAATGTTAGAACAAACACGAATCTTAAGGTATCCTTCACCAGGTGGACAGGGTCTTGCAGCGGAGGATGCGAATAATTTGAATGACAAACTCCAAGGTAAGATAGCCGAGGTAATAGGAATTTCCAACGAATTGAACGGTCCAGATCGAGTTGTCAATGGAGTTCTCCTTCAATCCAAGTATTATCAAAGTGCCTCTAAAACCGTTGCTGCTGCGTTTGATTCAAACTCTGGAGATTATCGTTATGCGGGACAAACGCTCGAGGTGCCGAAAGATCAGTGGGAAGATTGCGTGAAATTCATGCGTAAGCGGATTGAGCAAGGCAAAGTCCCAGGGATCAAGAATTCCGCGGATGCAGAGAAAATAGTCCGCCAAGGTTCGGTGACCTACCAACAAGCGAAGAATATCGCACGCGCCGGAAATATTGATTCCCTTATCTTTGATGCAAAAACGCAGATTGTAACTTCAATATCTGTGTTTCCAATTTCATTTGCAGTAACCTTTGCACACAGTCGCTGGCGCGGTGAAAGCATCAAAGATGCAACAATAGCTGCGCTTGGCTGCGCCGTATTGAGTGGTAGCACAATGATTTTTACAGGGGTCGTGAGTGCTCAGTTATTACGCACTGGAATAGGAGCATTCGGGACCACATCGGTTCGTAACGGTATACAGGCTATATCGCGCACACCTGCTGGTAGGGAAGTAGCCCGTCGAATTGCCACCGGATCCCTCGGGAAGTCAGTCGCTGGTGCGGCTGCTGTTAACCATGTATCAAGACTACTTCGCACGAATGCCATTACAGCGGCAGTCGCGGCAGTCGTGACAAGCACACCCGATTTCTACCGAGCCGTTTTCAAACGTTCAATTTCATGGCAACAGTTCGCAAAAAATAGCACAATTAACACCACTGGTGTTGTGACAGGCACCGCGGGATGGATTGGCGGTGCAGCAGTCGGAAGTATATTTCCCGGCATTGGTACTGTGGCTGGTGGACTGATTGGAGGGATTGTGGGTTCATTAGGTGCTGGCATTGCGGGAACTGCTGCAGCCAAATCTCTCGCAGATAAGTTTGTTAAGGATGACTTGGAACGTTTTGAACTGTTGCAGAGAGAGATAGAACGGCTGGCATCTGAATATATGCTCACGGAAGATGAGTTTGGATCCATACTCACAAAAATTAATGAGAAGGTGGATCCAAGATGGCTGTGCCGCATGTTCAAACAAAAAGATCAGTCTATCTTCCTTCGCGTTGAGTTTGAACATCTGTTCAGAAAAGTTGTTCGTAAACGACCGAAGGTCGTACTTCCCTCAGTCAAACGACTTGAAAGAGCGATAGGTGAAATTTCTCTTGAGAGTACTTAGTGCTGTAAGTGCAAAATGTTAGATGCGAATCATGTCTTTTCGCCGAACCGCAAGTTAAGCAGATTGTGCGGTTATGCGAATTTTAAGAGAAAACCTCTTTTCTTATCCGCGAAATCCGTGTAATCCGTGATAATCAGTGATTCAGACAATCAGCATATTTTACCAATCCAACCGAATTTTTTTTACCGAATCCTAATTTTTCTACACTTCTTTTTCACAAATATGCTATAATATTCATAAGTTCCCCAAGATATAAATCCAAAATTTCGCTTTTGCGTAGGAGAAATTGCAATGCCCAAAGTTACTTTTGTTTTTTCACTGTGTGCACTCCTCGTTATTTCCAACTTTAGTATCGCCAATGTTGCAGAAGACGGACTCGTCGCCTACTGGCCCTTTGATGAAGGCAAGGGTAAAGAAGCCATAGATGTTACAGACAATGGACACGACGGAGAGTTCAACGATGATCCCAAGTGGGTTGAGGGAAAATTCGGCACTGCCCTCGAATTTGACGGTGTAGACGATCATGTCATCGTCGCAGACGATCCCGCCTTCGCAATCGAGGAAAATATCACCCTCATGGCGTGGTTCAGTCCAAACGATGATCTCACCGGTCACCGTTTAATGAGTAAAAATAACTCCATCTTCGTCATCTTCGACTTCGGCAATGCAGACAGCATCGACTTTCTCGTCAAACCCAACAATACCTTTGCGCAATCCACAACGACGGATTGGAAAGTCGGCGACTGGTATCACTTCGCTGGGACGTTCGATGGAAAGACGATGAAGGTCTACATAAACGGTGAACTCGAAGGCGACGCTGCCAACGATGTCCCGATTGCTCCGTCCGGTTTAGAACTCTGGATTGGTGGCGATGATCTCGGCAACGCCACCGACCACTTCCCCGGTAAGATTGATGAAGTGCGGCTTTATGAGAAAACCTTAAGCGAAGACGACATCCAAAAGGTCATGGAAACCCCACAAGATGTAGAAGCGCGCGGAAAACTCACTACAACATGGGGTAAACTCAAGATGCGGTTGAGATAGCAACCACTCAATTTCTGTTGGGCAATTTCCAGATGCCCAATATAGCGAGTATCGATAGATTTGGAAAAAGGAGTGGCGCGAACAGCGGGGCTCCATAGAGGAATCCATCTATTCGCACCACTACGGGATTCTGCAAATCTGCGGCGAGATGAAAGAAAAACCCCGCAACACCGACAACGAAGTTAATCCCTAATACAACTGCACAGAACTTCAGGAAAAAGGGTGAGTGGGGCACGAAAAAAAGCGTTGCTAAACATCCAACAGCAACGGCACTCGTAAAAACCGGTAGCCATTCAGTCGAATTGAAGAATCCGTTTTGCGCATGATCGAAAACGGAGAGGATAAAATTCCCGCACCATCCGCATCCTGCCATGAACACAACCCAGTGTGCCCATTCTAAATCCGCATCGTGGATCATACCGTTCATGATTAAAAGGAGTCCTATCCCTGTAAAAGCGAGTGGAGCCACGAATGGGGCTGTGTAAATAAGATTTTTAAGGGTCAGATATGAGAAAAAATGGCTATTCAGATGAAAAAGCATTCCGGCAACACCGATACAAATGGAGCACCATCCAATGCCGACCCTGCACCAATGTTTCCATCGTTTTTTTCTTGTGAATATAGTGAACCCAAGTAGCACGGGCGCGCCCAATGAGAAGTAGAACGGAACCCATTCCGCCGGATGATCAAATGCGTTTACGGAATGGGCGATGAACACGTCAAGTGCCAAAAAGGCAAGGTTCGCGATAATGAAAATGTCAAGCAATCTGGCAGCCAACCCGCTATGGGTTTCCAGCGTTTTCTCTAAGTTCTCTGGCAATTTTTTTCAACTCCGTCATCTTCAATAACAGTTCGTAATTCCCGTGCCACTGAACAAAGTCGGCACCCCCCATGAACGCCCCGTGTTTGGCAGTCCGGCCGTAGTAGTGCCAGAGATCAAAGTAGAGGAATTCAACGGGTTCATCGAAAGCAGTTTCAGTGAGTAAGCCTTCTTCGCGAAGGGATTTCATCAACGCTGCTGCTTCCCTAATTTTTTCGTTAGTATCAGCGACAACGCCTTCGGCTTCCTGATAGAATTTCTCGACTTGAGATCGCGCGTGGCACTTTAGGCAGGTCTCTTTCATTGCATCTTGTCCCTGTTGATAGGTAGGACGTTTGTCGGATACCGCTGCAAACAGCCAATATGAAAGTCTTTCGGTGGTATCATGTGTCACATTCAATCCGTCTAAACCACTCAGGTGGCACGTCACACAGGTCGGTACCGACATATCTGCTGTGGTGAGTGTTTTAGGGGACGCTTTGAGATTCATGTCCGCTTTTTGCGCGTTATAAAGCACACCGTGCTTCGATTCGTGGTAGATTTCAATTTGCGAGTGGTCTGGTCCCATGTGACACTGTCCACAGGTTTCTGGCTCCCGCGCCAAAGCGATAGAGGTAGAGTGGCGGGCATGGCACGCTGTACAAGTACCGATAGAGCCATCAGCATTTGGTTTGCCTATATCATGGCACCCCAAACACCCGACGTGAATCGCGCTTTCGCCTTCCCTTATTGCCAACCGATTCGCAGGACGGTTTACGGCACCTTTATGGTACTTCTCGGCGAAGGCGATCTGTTCTGCTGTGAAATCTCTCGCACCTGACACCGCTGCCCAAGCCGGTGCCGCGTGTCGACTCCGTAGGAATTGCGTATATTCCGTTGAGTGGCACTCGCTACAATTTTTTGCTGTCAGGTGCTTAGCAATAGTGAACCCTTTGTGTGCTTGTGTTTCTTGGTTTTCTACGGCTTTGTGACAATCAAGGCAACTGACACCGTTTTTGGCATGCTCGCTTCGCTCAAATTGATGGATAATCGCAGATGTTTCCCGACGATGGCACGTCGCACACTTTCCTGTCGCTCGCACAAAATCCGGACTCGGTTGTGCTGTGTCTATTTCCGGACGATTCGCATTGAATATTAACACGATGACAATTAATGTTGCCGCCAAAAGCACCGAAATAAATATGGATTTGAATGACATCTTGATTTTTCCTGAAAAATTTGTTAAAATAATTTGATAAAAAGGTGGATTTCTCGTTTCACAGGACAATGTGCGCGTTGAACACGACCGTGCCAAGGTGCGCAATGGATCAGCAACACCTTTGAGCACATTGAAGATAGGCTACCACTCACTTCAATTGAATGTAGGTTGCCCTTGTGTTCCATCTACAGGCGCGTTATGTTCAATGCCTCATAAAATAGTATAGCATGATTAAAACGGAATTTCACATTCATTGGCAATTAAGAAGGAATTTACATGGAAACCCTGCAGAAACGCCCCGTCGTTCTCATCATTCGAGACGGTTGGGGCAATAATCCGTATCCCGAATTTCAACAATCAAATGCCATTTATCTCGCAAAAACACCCGTAGATGACTGGCTGCGGCAAAACTATCCGAACGTCCAAATCCATACCTCCGGCGAAGATGTCGGTTTACCCGCTGGTGTCATCGGCAACAGTGAAGTCGGGCATCAGAACATTGGGGCAGGACGCATCGTGAGTCAAGAACTCCTCCGTATCAGTACCATGATCCGCTCCGGCGAGTTTGCCCAGAATGAAGTGCTTTTAGACGCGATTGCCCATGTCAAAAAGCACGGAACACATCTCCACCTCATGGGATTGGCAAGCGATGCTGGCGTTCACAGTTCACTTGAACATCTATATGGACTCCTCACGCTCGCCAAGGCGAACGGGCTTAAGGCTCACCAAGTCTTGATTCACAATTTTAGTGATGGACGCGACTGCCAGCCTGATCTCGGTATCCAGTTCTGTGAGCAGATTGAGGCAAAATTGAAAGAGATAGGCATCGGACGGATAGCCTCCGTTGTCGGTCGCTATTATGCAATGGATCGCGATGACCGGTGGGAGCGTGTTGAAGTGGCGTATCGTCTCTTAGCCGAAGGTGTCGGCGACAGCATCACTGCTGCTACAGATGCCTATCGTGACTATTACGAGAACCCCGATGACACCAACCGTAAAGGCGATGAATTCGTCCGCCCGTCGGTAGTTGTTGGCACCGATGGTGAACCGCTCCCGCGTATCACTGATGGAGATGCCGTCGTCTTCTATAACTTCCGGGGGGACCGTCCGCGAGAACTCACCAAAGCCTTTTGTCTTGACGAATTCCCGTTTCAAGCAGAAGGAAAAGATGGCGTCACTCGACAGATGGGTTTTAAACGGAATTGCAAACCTGACGTTAAGTTTGTTACAATGACCGAGTACGAGCAAGGGATGCCTGTTGAAGCGGCTATCAAAAAACCACCCAAGATGCAGAACACACTCGGTGCTTATGTCAGTGATGCCGGACTAACACAGTTCCGATGCGCAGAGACCGAGAAATTTCCGCATGTTACCTTCTTTTTCAATGACTACCGAGATGAACCATACAAAGGCGAAGATCGCCAAATCATCGCCTCCCCACGTGACGTGACGACCTACGATCAGAAACCGGAGATGTCCGCACCGGGTGTAACAGCAGAGATGCTACGCCGGATCGGCTCCGATAAATATGATTTGATAGTACTCAACTACGCCAACGGCGACATGGTTGGGCATACAGGCTCACTTTCAGCCGCCATTAAGGCAGTTGAAGCAGTTGATACGGGGGTCGGAAAAATCGTTGATGCCGTGCTTAAAAAGGACGGCGCGCTCATCGTCACTGCTGACCACGGGAACTGTGAACAGATGATTGATCCAGAGACCGGCGGTATCCATACCGCACATACCACGTATGATGTGGATCTTATCCTTGTTGATAACCAACGTAAAGGACAGCAACTCCGTGAAGGCGGGCGGCTTGCCGATATTGCACCGACAGCACTCCGACTCCTCGGTTTGGCACAACCTTCTGAAATGACAGGTGAATCACTTTTCTAATTTTCCTTGCGGTTCGGTTAGGTCAGTTTAGCATTTAACGTTCCTTTCTCTATATCCGCTTGCGCCTGCTTCGCAGTGAGAATGCAGGCGACGGTTTTGGTTTAATGTTTGGTTCTTAGCCAGAAACCCGATCGTGATGAAATTAGGTTTCCTTAAATGGCATAATTTGTCCACAACGCTATTCGCTATGGATGGCTTCGGCTTTCTGAATTTACATTTGGAGCGCAGTCCAGAGGCATATAAATTAAAAAAGGAGATTTCGGTATGTCCCCACTGATTGACCAGCAAGTTAACGACGATTTCAGGCTATTCGCCGGCAGCGCGAACCCGGCGTTGGCAAAAGATATCGCCGCGATTTTAGGTGTTGAACTCGGTAAAATTACAATTGAGCCGTTTCCCAACCTTGAGACTCGCGTCCAGATTGAGGAAAGTATCCGAGGCACGGATATTTATGTTGTGCAGCCAACGAGTCAACCTGCCAACGAAAATCTGATGGAACTGCTCATCACGATTGACGCCATGAAACGCGCATCCGCCCGACAGATTACCGCGATTATTCCATACTTTGGATACTCCCGCCAAGATCACAAAACGACGGGGCGCGAACCGATCAGTGCAAAACTCGTCGCGAATCTCTTGACGACAGCGGGGGCAAATCGCGTTATGGCTATTGATCTACACGTGCCACAGATACAAGGTTTCTTCGATATTCCTATGGATCACTTGACCGCCCTAACGACCTTGACAAATTACTTCCGCGACAAGCAGGTTGAAAATGGTGTAATTGTTGCCCCTGATGCAGGTCGCGCCAAATTAGCAGAAAAATATGCAGATATTCTTGGACTTCCGTTAGCCATCATGCACAAGCGACGAACTGGCGTTGATGGACAAACCGTTAAATTCGTCGAACTTGTTGGAGACGTTGAAGGCAAAACTCCCATTGTCATTGACGATGAAATACAGACCGGAGGCAGCATTTACCAACAAGCATTGGCGTTAGCAGAGGCGGGTGCGGAACCTGCTTATGTAAGTATCGCACACCCTGTCCTTGTCGGTGCCTCGTTGGAACGACTCAATCACCCATCAATTCGGGAAGTGGTTACCACCAATACAATTCCTGTGCCAGCTGAAAAGCAGCTCGATGGGAAAGTTAAGGTGCTTTCTATCGCGCCACTCCTCTCGCAAGCCATATTGAGAGTACATCAACGCCGATCCGTGAGTCAAGTTTTCCGGGATCAGCACCTTGATTTCCCCGTCTAAGAGGACTATGGACAAAAAGCCGATACTTTACCTCAGCCATTGCGGTTCGAGCATCGGTGGCGGTGAGAAGCAACTTGCTTATCTCGTTGAGAATATTGATCGAACGCGCTATTGTCCGCTTGTTGTTTGTCCTGATGATGGTATTTTTGTAGAACATTTGAGGTGTGCTGATATTCCTACAGTGATCCTCAATCTTCCACCGTGGCGACAGGTGAAATCGGTAATAGCGAGGTACAGTGCCGCGAAAAAATTGGTGAGCCTTGCTGAGATACACGATGCTCACCTGGTTCATACCTCGGATTCGTGGTTTAACCCGTATCTATGGTCAGTTAGAAGACAGTTGGCAATCCCTATCGTTTCGCACGTGCGGAATCTCCTCACGCCGACACAAGTACGAAAATACAGATTTGATCGGATGGACAGTATCATCGCTATCTCGGAACAGAGCAAGGCTCCGCTCATTCAAGCAGGGATTGATACGCAAAAGATTAATGTCGTTCGCAATTGTGTTGATTTATCGGTTTTTCAACCGGCTTCTGAACCCGTCCACTCAGGGGAATATGTCGTCGGTCTTGTCGGTAGGATTGAACCCTTCAAATGTCAAAAAGTATTTGTTGAAATAGCCGCCAAGATTGTTCCACAGTGCAAAAAGGTTAGGTTTCGTATTATCGGTAGCGCACTGGGAGCACCGGAGCATCGCACCTACGAACGCGAAGTCCGCCAATTGGTGACCAAGCATGAGTTACAGGAGTTCGTTCACTTCACAGGTCACCGCACCGATATGCCAAAAGCGATGCAGGAACTTGATTTACTTGTAACACTTTCAGCGGGGAGTGTCATCGCGGAGGCGATGGCGACAGGCAAGCCTGTCATTGGTACCCCTGTTGGTAGTACTGCTGAAATGATTGTTCACGGCGAAACAGGATACGTTGTCCCTTTAGACCCCATAGACGGAATCGCAGATAAGATTGTTGAACTCGCTAAAGATCCGACCCGAAGCGTACGTATGGGGCAACGGGCAAGAAAATATGCTGAGGAAGTCTTCGGTGTTGAAAGGCATGTTCAGAAGGTGCAGGACGTTTATAAAAAATTGTTAATTGTGGGTTGAAATTTTTAACGTTTTGACGTATAATAGAAGCATCATTTCGCGAAGAGGAGTGTGACAGAACAATGCTCACGCAAGAACAACGTGATTTTTATGGTGAAAACGGTTATATCGGCGTTGAGGCAGTGTTGACAGCCGAAGAGGTCGCCGATCTCCAACGCGTCACCGACGAATTCGTTGAGAAGTCCAGAGAAGTTACCGAACATACCGACATCTTTGACTTGGAACCAGGGCATACGCCGGCTAACCCACGTGTGCGGCGTATCAAAAATCCGGGTCTACACCACGTCGTTTACGATTACGCCTTACGGCATCCCAGGATTTTGGATATTGTGGAACAACTGATTGGATCGGGGGTTCGGTATAATGGACATAAATTGAATATGAAGTATCCGGAGTTTGGAAGTCCAGTTGAATGGCATCAGGATTGGGCGTTCTATCCGCATACCAACGACGACCTACTCGCAGTCGGGGTCGTGATTGATGACATGACTGTAGAGAACGGGGCGTTGATGATACTTCCCGGCTCGCACAAGGGACCGACTTTAGACCATCACCAGGATGGTGCCTTTATCGGTGCGGTCACGGATCCCAATTTCACACCAGAAGGTGCTGTGCCGGTCGAGTTAAAGGCAGGAGGCATCACGATCCATCACGTTCGGGCGTTGCACGGCTCTGCCCCGAATACCTCAGACAAACCCCGCCGCTTAATGCTGGCACAGTACTGTGCTGTAGATGCATGGCCCCTGAAGGGCATTCCGGATTGGGAGACTTTCAACAGCTCCATCATTCGCGGCGAACCGACGAATGAACCGCGTATGGTGGTTGCGCCAGTGCGTATGCCTGAACCGTATGCAGAGTTGAAAGGCTCAATCTACGAAGTACAATCTCTACTTGACGATCCGCTTTATGCGAACAAGGGACAGTAGTTTAGACCGCCGGACATTGTGTATATGATAACCCAAGTTGCTACTCACAAATTCTGGTGTTTTTGGTAGGGCGTTCCCTTTCTGCGGATTTCAACAAGGTTTTCAGGCACTTTTTTTACCCCGTAGGGGTGCTATGTCTATAGATAGGTGGAAATTTGCGTTAGAATAGAAAATGCGAGGTATAACAACCTCGCATTGGAACATGATTTACTTTTTTCTGACAAGGTAAAAGGTGTGTCAACTCAGGCTTAGTTGGCGACTTGCGCGCTGAAACCTACGTCTGTAACTGCCTTCACGAGCGTGTCGTTCTCAACCTTGTCTTTCTCAATTTTTACCACAGCTTTATTTTCTTCCATAGAAACACTGACAACCTCAGAAACACCCGTAACTTTCGTAAGTGCATCCTGCACCTTGCTGGTACACGCGCCTCATGTCATGCCGGTCACAGTCAGGGTCACTTCTTCGACTGTTGCTTCTGCCGTTTGTGCGGGTGCTACTTCTTCTGCCTCTTTCTTTGATGTGTCTGCACATGCAATCACAAACAAAAGTGCTGCGAAGCAGACAAATAGCATTCTCACGTTTAACTGACGCATAAGTTTAATCCCCTTATGTGTAAGGACGATCTCTCGATCGCACCTCTTCAACTTTAGTTCTAATGGTTAAAACTTAATTTAATTAAGGCTGCGAGAGTGTTGTGGTTTGCAACCTATCTCTATAAAAAGAAAGGGTGGGTAACCCCACCCCTCCGATTCAGCCTTATTGGGCGACTTCGGCACTGAAGCCAGCACCTTGAACTGCAGTCGTGAGATCAGCAGTCTTAACTTTGCCTTTCTCAACCTTCACAACAGCTGTGTTATCCGCGTCAGAGACGCTCACCACTTCAGAGACACCGGTGACTTTACTGAGTGCATCCTGCACCTTGCTGGTACACGCGCCTCATGTCATCCCTGTAACATTCAGTGTTATCTCTTCAATGGCGGCTCCCTCCATGGCTTCTGCCGTGTCTCCGCCTTTCATGTCGGATTCCATTGCGGTTTCCTCGACAGTGGATTCAGACATCTCTGCCTGTTTCCCGAGCATTCCACAACCTACCATGAATGCAAAGGCGATAAGACAAATTAGCGATAATCTTACAATATGCATGGGTTAACCTCCTTGAATAATTATTTATCTATAGTATTTTAACGGATATTCGTTTTCTTGGCAACATATTTTTTTGTGAATTCAAAATTACCCACCGAATATGTAAAATTTACCGACGGCGATAGCCCGCTTGTTCTGATAGCGCGTATAATTGCGTATTTTTCATAAAACGGATGTCCTGTCCGCGCAATTGTAGTCCGTACCGATTTTCCAAAAATCGTATCCGCTCCTGTCGATCCGAAAGCGGCATCGGTTTAGGTGCCTGCATCTTTAGTAAGTCAGCACGCGACAATTTCTTGGGGTCTACAGAGACCTGAGGTCCATCGTAATAACACTTCGGACACGACGAATAACGCGGGTAACGAAGTCTACCACAGCGGCATCGTGCCGTTCCATCAGGTCCACCGAGTACCGCTTTCTGCGTTTTTTCTGATGCCACGATTTTACCTCCGATGCACGTCTAAAAACGTAAAAACCTTCTGAATCCGTTGCAACTGTTTTTGAAA
>JAPOOP010000346.1 GCA_026713385.1 Candidatus Poribacteria bacterium
ACTTCTCAACTTCCTGACCACTGATGGAAACCGACTGCTGACCGCCAACAATCCCGATTCAGACGACTATTTGAAAAATTATGCAACCTTTTTACTCTTCAGTTGTATCTAATAGATAGAAAGTGTTCCTTTCTGATGTTAAAACTACGTTTCTTCCATCAAACTCACGTTGTGCAGTGTCTGAAAAACACACCAAGTCCGCGTAAAAAACAGGCAGATGCACGCACTATTCAAGGATTTCCGCTACACAACGCTCATAACAAGCGAATTTATGAGTGTGGCATTGTTCTTGCGGGTTGTTAAAGCAAAAAGAACCTTACAACAAGGTTCTAAAGATGTCTCATTCACTGGAACACGAAATTAAATTATTCCTTCTTTGCTAAAAAGTGTAACTTTTTCGGTAGAATGCCCGTTTACATGCTATGTTGGAATATATATTCAATTTTTTTGATAATCTATTTATACTAACGACTTTAGAAAGGGGTAGAATTATGAAATCCACTGATGTACGCAAGAATCATCCATCCTTATACGAAACAGCTTTGTGCATCGCGATTGCGAAAGCACGTCAAGATGAATTACGCTGGGAACTTTTCATTGATAATTTGTCCCAGATTTGTGATACATTCGCCTACCAGATTGAAACCAAAGGCACTGCCCTTTCTAAGCAATCTAAGCAATCACAGCACTAATCCGTTTCCGTATTGCTGCCGGAACTGTCTTTAATCAAACCGACTCTTGGAGTTTTGGATGGTTCCGAAAGATCTTCACAAGAGAGCGAACTAACTTTTCGGGATCGTGGCGAATAACGTTCATCTGAACGCCGCCTAACCATGTGCCAAATTCAGTGACGACCATATCCCGAATGAGGTCCGCCTCAATCACACTAATTCCCTGTGCCTCAAGAGTTTCCTGCTCACGATTATAAGAGACTTGCACTTTTGACGCGTCTGCCACCTGCATTGTCTCAACAGACAATGACGAAATATCTTTCGCCAGGTTCAGCACGTCCATGAGGAGCTGAGTATCTTCATAGAGCATCGAAAGCCCTTCCTCGGCAAGTGAGCGAATCCGAGTCAACTGCGAGACCAATTCCTTCCGAACATACTCTTGCATGATTTCAGTTGGAGCGGGTTGGTTATTAACCACGACGTAATTGAGCGGAATCTTGGCGTGGTCCAAAATAGCGTTAACATGATCCGTAACCGCATAACCATCGGTTTCACCGGGTTGTGTCATAACGTTACAGACATAGATTTTAATCGCGTCTGAACGCTGAATCGTTTCGACGACACCTTTGATAACCAGATTTGGCATAATGCTGGTGTAAAGACTTCCAGGACCGATAAGAATAACGTCGGCGTTAATCAGTGCCTCCACAGCACCTTCATGCGCCTGGCATTCATAAATTTCATCGGGGGAATGATGCGTCTTTCCATTCTCGCGGGGTTCAAAAAAGACGCGTTTGATCGGCTCTCGATTTTCCCGCACGGGTATCGTGGATTCACCTCGAACAATCTCTCCATCCGCGAGTTCAGCACACAAGACGGTATAATCCAATGTAACAGGAATAATCTGCCCACGAACAGAGAGTAATCTGGATGCCGCCTGAATCGCCTTTGGGAAGTTTCCCTCAAACTTTTCTGTCAGTGCTGTTAACAAGAGATTTCCGACAGTATGCCCACCGAGTTCACCATTGCTTGAAAAACGATATTCAAAAAGCCCCGCGAGTTCATCAGCATCGGATAACGTGAACAGGAGCCTACGGATATCCCCGGGTGGGAGCATGTCAAATTCTTCAACGAGCCGCCCTGAACTTCCACCATCATCAGAAACGGTAACAATTGCCGCCAAACTATCCAAATCAATAAGGTGGTCTCTCCCCTTCTCCAGATCGGCATAATGTTTGATGCCGCTAAGCAGAGCGGATAAACCACTTCCGCCTCCGATGCAGGCAAGTTTCAAAGCCATAATTTCTCCATACTGAATTGCGGACATCTTAACAATTAACTGGTAACACCTCAAGGTTTCCGCGGAATATATTCTCCCTACAAGGCTTTACGATAAATCATACTAAATAACGCAGTTAATGCGAATTTTGTTTCATTAACATCTTTAGTGTTTCAATCGTTTCGTCACACAACTGCTCCGCCACAGTGAAAGTCGGTGCCTCACTAAAAACCCGAATTACAGGCTCTGTCCCGGATGGACGGATGTTCACCCACCGGTCGTTCCAGACCCGTTTAACACCGTCCGTTAGTTCAAGCTGCGGTTCTGTTCCAGCGTCACACGCTTCTTTATAAACTGCCAAAGCGAGATTCACGAGACGTGTCGCGAGTTCTTGTGACGAAATTTCCAATTTCTTTCGGCACATCTGATACTGCGGCATGTTCTCCACAAGTTGCGTTACCGTTGCACCAGATTCAGCAAGATATTGCGCAATCGCAGCAATAGAAGCGATGCCATCTGTCGTATAGTGGATATCAGGATAGATAACGCCGCCAGTGCCTTCACCACCGATAACTGCACCAACCTCGTGCATCTTCTCAACGACCCAACCGACACCGACTTTCGTTCGATGGAGCGCGACACCATACTTTGCCGCAATATCATCCAACATTCGACTCGTTGATACTGTGGCAACGACATCGCCGGTCGTTTTACTAAGAATAAAATCAGCGATAAAAGCGAGCGTCCATTCACCACTCAATGGAACGCCGCGCTCTGTAACAATGACAAGTCTGTCGGCATCGCCATCGTGGGCAAAGCCAATATCAGCACCAGCGGCAAGAACAGTCTTACAAAGTTCATCCAACGCCTCAGGTGTCGGTTCGGCAGGACGGCGAAAGTGCCCATCTACGACGCAATTAAGTTCTACAACCCTACAGCCAAGTTTTCGTAAGAGGGACGGACTCACTACACTTCCCGCACCGTTGCCACAATCAATTACGACTTTCAATCCAGTTTTTTGGATTAATTCCGGTGCCAGCCAAGAGGAACCCAGAATCTGATCGAGGTGATAATCGACTGCGCCCGCATAGGTTTCAAGAGTTCCTTGTTCATTCCAAGGGGCAAGCGCGAAATCCTCTGTTTCGTAAATCCGCATCAATTCGTCCCGTTCTGCCTGTGTCAGAAGGCGTCCCGATGCAGAGGCAAATTCGATTCCGTTCCAGGTAACAGGATTATGGCTGGCTGTAATGGTAATACTTCCTTGCGCACGCAATGCTTTCGCTATGAGAAGTATCGTCGGTGTAGGACAAAGCCCTACATCAATAACGTGACATCCTGTGGTGAAAAGCCCAGCAAGTACCGCATGCCGGACTGTCGGGCTTGAGGTGCGGGAATCTCTGCCAATAACAACTGTTCTACTACCAACAAAAGTGCCGAATGCCATTGCAAATTGCGTAATGATTCGGACATCGAGCGAAACGCCAACCTCCGCACGCACACCTGAAACACTCACAATCGGTTTTCCTACTTTGCCCATGCCATCCCTTTCTGTAACCTTTATGCGACATATCTACGAGATATGCTTATTTGCCATGCTCCCAAAAAACAGCATCCACCAATCACTATCTGCCATATTCCCACAAGATACCACGGCTTCGGATAGACGAAAATATATGAGGGCACGGGTGTTAGTTCATAGAGAAGCGGATTTCTAAAGATGTCCAACCCTTCAAAGATACAACACACAACGATAAGTGGATTCAGGTGTAAGACCGGTGGAATGAAAGGTTGAAGATCGTCCACATACCGTTTTAAAGGGTTGAGCAGAAACGCGCCACCAATCAAAACACACCATAACAGCGTGGCAAACTCTGCACTGAAGAGGGCATCCCGGAAGACCTGAGCACCCCATGCCCCGACCGCCGCTGCCGACACACTATAAATCCCCAGTATAACGACCATCTGGAACGCCTTCATGAAGGGGACGCGAGTAACGAACAGAGCGGCACCCGTTGATAAAAATACCCAGCACAATATTGGTATCTGACTTACCAGAAGTAGTTTCAATAACCGTCGCCCAGAAGAGAACGCACTGAGTGCGTACTGTGAGTCAACACTTGTGCTTAGGAAGTCGTAATGAACAGTACAGGCGGCAAGATAAGGTGCTACCAAAAGTACGACGAACACCTGCGCCATAAAAAAACACTCTATCGGTAAACCGAGTTTTACTTGCATCAAGACCCGATAGATAAGATAGAGCAAAAAACTCGCGATGACAAACCAAGTTGTAAGCGTTCTCAGGAAGTAGTTTCGATCGCCCAGAGTCGTATCCATACCCTGCTTCATTCGCTTTGCATCTGATCACGAAGCCGTAATACTGCTTCAGCGATAGAGATGAGGTTCGGGTTAATCACTAATGCTTGCTTATATGCCTCAAGTGCCTCATCAATCTTACCGAGTCTGACATATACGTGTCCCATTCCAGCAAACGCACCGAAGTGATTTGGGTTCAGAGAGATGGTCCGTTTGCAATCCCGGATCGCCTGACTCCATTCCTCAAGCATGAAATAAGCGATTGCGCGTTGGTTATACCCCTCAGCAAATTTCGGATCCGTCTCAATTACGGTAGTAAAACATTCAACAGCTTGTTGATACGACTCATTTTTGAGTAAATTTTTACCATCCGCAAGCATCGCGTCGACAGCGTCATCACCAGAATGAGACCAAATTTCCCACAAGGCGTATTCCGCATTGAAGCGGGTTCCACGGTCCTTATCTTTCAGAGCGTCTACCAAGGCAGGAATCGCATTTGAACTGCCAATTAACCGAAGTGCAAACCCCGCGGCGCGTCCGAGTAATGGTTCTTTGCTATGAAGATAGGAAGCAAGATCGGCTTCTGAATAGTTAGAAATTAGAAGTTGTTTGAGCTTCTTCTCGTCCGCCGAATTTTTGAATATCAGCTTCGCTAATTCGGAAGATCCGTTGTTCATGTGCATGATCAGATCTCCGTATGCTACCGATTTAGAACAAATTATATCAGATTTCTGCCAGAATAACAACCTTAAATCCCAGTCCATGCAAAAAAGTTTGCAATCCAAACACATACCTGCTATAATTTTTGGGCAAACAGGCAAAGTAATCTGACAGAATATAAGATAGCGGAGCAATATACAAAGCGTGAAAAGACGAAAAATCCTCATCCTCTGTATCGACGCGGGTAGCCACGATTATCTCGCCGCGAGCGACCTTCCTAACATCAACGAGTTGGCAAAATCTGGATTCTACGTCCACGCCAACGCTGTTATCCCCTCAGTCACGAATGTAAATAACGTCAGCATCGCAACTGGAACATTCCCGGAAAGGCACGGTATCACAACGAATTACCATGTAGATCGGATAACCGGCAAAGGGGAATTTATTGAGGACAACCGCTTCCTTCTCGAGCCGACACTCTTTGAGGCCGCAAAAGCCTGCAAATTCGCAGACAAAACCGCACTCTTTGTGACCAAGAAAAAATTACTACGGATGCTCGAAGCAGGCACCGATATAGCGGTCGCTGCAGAATCACCACCCCCTGAATACATTCGCACAGTAGGACGAGTTGAACCGATTTATTCAGTCGAAATCAATTGGTGGCTACTCCGCGCCGTGCGCGAAATACTGCGTACGGACAATCCAGAACTCGTCTACTGCTCAACAACGGATTGGGTTCAACACAAATACGCGCCCGATGACGATCTGTCCCAACAACATCTCGCAGAGTTAGATCGGATTATTGGGGACATCATTGATGATGAACCGGAACGTGAAATCTATATTACAGCCGACCACGGGATGTTGGCGAAAACGACTGCGATTGATCCGGGACGTGTCCTCAGAGAACACGGTATCCCTGCAAGTGCTATCCCTATTATTAAGGATCGGTACGTCGCGCATCACGGCAATTTGGGGGGTGCCGCTTATGTGTTCCTCAAGGATCGCGCCAACATAACGCAAGCAATCCAGGTCCTTCTGAATACGCCCGGTATTGAAGAGGCGCATTCTGCGGAAGATGCCGCAGGCACCTTTCGGCTCCATCATGAACGGATTGGGGACATCTTTGTTTTGGCAGACAAAACGACTGTTTTCGGTGAGTTGGAATCAGCTGTAGAACCGACCGCGGTGCGTTCACACGGATCACGACACGAAAGTTATGTGCCAATCATCGGCTACAATAGCCCTTGGTCGGCAACAGATTTTGAATATAATGTCGATGTCGGAAGACTCTTTTTAGAGAGTTTGCGTTAGTGGAGATTCTTACGTGCAAGTCAAACACTGTTGCAGGATCCGGCGAAACGGATGCCATTGGGTCAACCGCCCCTCCCTGCCAATGCAATTCTAACGATTGGCGATTGGATAAAAACCGGCGAAGCAGATTGGGAGACACCCCAACGAGAGAGTAGCTTCATCACACCGGCAGACATGCTTGGGCGTATTGAGAGGCATGTCAACTCGTTATCGGCGTTTGATAGACGTTTTGCCCGCTATTTCACGATGACGCACTTGTATAACGCCGGTGAGACGACGGAGGCACTGCATGGCTATCGACGGACACTGTCGAAACTGGTCAACTCTCTGTCTTGGGGACGCGAGGTCATCCCCCACAGCCCATTGATCCAGCGGAAACTATCTTCTACATTGATCTTCGCGACTACGAATGGGAGATTGGGAGCAATCGGTGGATGCAGATTGAAAGGAAATAGAGAAGGGGCTATTATGTATATCCGCCAAAATTGTATCGTTGTCATCTCTCTCATTGTGATCGTTTTGACACCGAGCCAAGCAATTTCCGAACAATTTACACAATGGAATTTACCCGAAGGTGCGAAAGCCCGACTGGGTAAGGGGCTGATCAGTGCTATATCCTACTCCCCTGATGGTGAGCAGCTTGCCGTGGCGAGTAGCATTGGTGTTTGGATTTATGATGCTCAAACCGATGAAGCACTCACACTTCTCACGGGGCAAAAAGCATGGGTTACGGGTGTGGTATTTTCGCCCGATGGCAGAAAACTCGCGAGCCACGGGAACTTAGATAATAGTTTCTATGTCTGGGATATACAAACGCATCGGCTTTTGCATACCCTTGCCCACGATAAAGTTCACAATTCTATAATGAGTGTCGTGTTTTCGCCCGATGGTCAAATGCTCGCGAGTTGCGGGAGTCTGGACGACACTATCAATTTATGGGACACTGAGACAGGCAGCCGCATCGGATCTCTCAACCATAATCCCCGAAACCTTGTTTTTAGCCCCGATGGTGAAATACTTATCAGTCAAAGTGGGGATAAGATTATATTTTGGGAGGTAAAGACCCAAACGGCGTTTCGGACACTTGCGGTCCCGAATTCGGACGACTTACATCGTTTAGCAGTCAGCCCCGATGGGAAGCTGCTCGCAAGTGCTATTAGGAAACGCCCCGGTGAGAATAGCCATGAAAGTTTCATTTATCTCTGGGATGTGGACACTGGTGAGCTTCAACGCACGATTGATGTTCGCGCGTTTTTTCGTAGCGGTTGGCTTTCACATCTCATATTCAGTCCAAATGGAGAACGCCTCCTTGCGTCATCTTTTAACTCTGGCATTCGTGTTTTCAACGTAAATACAGGTCAACTCGTCGATACATTCTGGGCGGGCGAATCAAGTGGCGTCGCACTGGGGATTAGTGGTTGGGCATTTACGCCTGACGGCGAAACCCTTGCACTTGCCAGTTATGCGGGTTACGTCGAGTTGTGGGATGCGAAGACTTTCAGACTGTTACGCGCAACCAATATTACACGCCATGCAAATATTTGCAACAGTGTCGCGTTTAGTCCTGATGGAAAGACGATCGCAAGTGGTCACGATGATGCGCGTGTCCGCTTATGGGACGCAGATACAGGTGATTTCAGGCGAGAATTTATCGGTCATGGAAGCAACGTCGTTAGCGTGGCATTCAGTCCAACGGGAAAAAAACTTGCCAGTGGCAGTTATGATCGGACGATTCGGTTGTGGGAATACGATAAGGTACTCATTTCCTTTGGAGGCTTTGGTGGAGGTGCCGTGATAAATACGGGACATAAACGGGTCCTCAATGCGATCGCGTTCAGTCCAGATGGGAAAATGCTGGCAAGCGGTAGTAATGATGGAACGACACGCTTGTGGGATGTCAACACAGGCGCGCATTTGCACACATTTCCAATAATGGGTAGCGGAGGCGTTCATAGTGTATCCTTCAGCCCCGATGGAGAAATACTCGCAAGTGGTTATCTTGTGGGTGCGATTCGTTTGTGGGATGTCAATACCGGCAGACTCATACATAGCCTGAAAAGAGGCGATTATCTTTTCGGTGGTCGGAGTATCGCCTTTAGCCCAAATGGGAAGACAATCGCAAGCACATTTGAACATGATATGGGTGAATGGGATAGAGACGACTGGCCCCCTCCTGTGGGTGATGGCATCTATTTATGGGATGTCGATACGGGTAAACTACTCAGGACAATACGTATATGGGATACGCAGAGTATAGCTATCCATCCCAACGGAAAAACAATCGTTAGTGGCGATTATCCGGGTTCGGTTCATTTCTATGATATGGAGACCGGCGAGCATTTACACACCTACAAAGAAGTGCATAAAGGCGGAGTGGTCACAAGTTTAGCATTTACGCCTGATGGCGAAACCCTCGCCAGCAGTGGATACGATGGCACGGTGCTTCTGTGGGATATTCCGAGGTTCTCAGCATCGCAACCCGATCCCGCAGCACCTTTTATGCCCGACAAATCCTTTGCTGAAGATACTTTTCAAGATGGCGTTATGCCTGAAGATACTTTTCAAGATGGTGTTATTAACATACAGGATTTAATTTACGTCAGCAGTAGGTTCGGGAAAGCGCGTGCGGGGGAATTCAGAGCGGACGTAAACAGCGATGGCGTTGTGAATATAATGGATATGGTATTAGTTGCAAATGCGATGAAGAACCGGGAGTCAAATGTCGCGGCGCAAGAGATCTCTTTTAAGAACGATATTCAACCGATTCTCGCCGAACGGTGTGCCATTCCAGGGTGCCACGCTGCGCCCGGTGTTGCAGGATTGGACCTCACCCAGTACGATACCTTCAAGAAGGGCGGAAGCACAGGTCCCGGATTTGTCGCTGGTGACGGTAAAGGAAGCCTTGTCGTCAAACGCATTGATGGCGGCGGCATGCCACCTATACCCCCACCCCTGACGACTGATCAGATTCTACTTTTCATCCACTGGATTAATCAGGGTGCCGCAAATAACTAATCTCAATAGCGTCCTGAAACTGAGAGAAATGTCGCCCCGCTGGGGCTTAGCCCCGGGGGTGAGACTTTTTTCTATAAAGATGTCGCCCCGCTGGGGCTGCTCTTATTGGCACCTGAAACTTATTTTCCGTGAGTTATCTCTTGCTACGGAAGATCGCACAGGCTAACGGTTTCCTGTGCTACGGAAGATGGCAGCCAATCAAAAACATTATGGACATCTCAAAGTTGTCCATACTATAGTAATATCTACTATAAAAGGAGAAATTATGCTAACAGAAAAAGAGAAAGCTGAAGGATGGATATCCCTGTTTGATGGGGAAACACTCAACGGTTGGGGGGCCACTGGAAGTGCCGAAGGTTGGGTACTTGATGAGGGCAGTATTCTCTGTACCGTTCAGGGCGGAAAATACCTCTATACCGAACAACACTACGATAACTTCATACTGGCACTCGATTTCAAAACCGAGCCGAAAGTCAACAGCGGAATTTTTGTCCGGTGGGCAGATTTGGAAGATGCCGTTCAGAGCGGA
>JAPOOP010000449.1 GCA_026713385.1 Candidatus Poribacteria bacterium
AAAATTAAAATTGATCGTCCTAATCTTGAGGGTGCCAAAGACATTTTTGGCATATACCTGACGCCCCATCTTCCTTTCTCTGAAGAAACTTACCAGCAGTTCGATGGAGATACGCAGGCTGCCGCGAAGCACTTTATCAATGAAGCGGCAAACGAAATGTACGCAACTACTGATGAAAATCGTTTCATTGAGGTGACTTACGCCCGTGGCGAACGGGAGACCCTCTTTTTTAAAGATTTTGTCAGTGGGGCAATGATCGAAAACATCGTTTCACGTGCGAAGAAATCGGCGATCAAACGTTTTATTGGCTCCGATGGAACCGATAAAGGAATGCGTCTTAAAGATCTCACAGCAGCCATCCGAGAAGAATACCACGAGAACGAGGATCTCCCAAATACCACAAATCCTGACGATTGGGCAAAAATTTCGGGTAGAAAAGGTGAAAAGATCGTTAATATCCGTGCCTTGATTAATGAACCCACACAGGAGAAAAAACAGGACGTCCGAGTGACCCGAGGCGGTACATTCCTCTAATAGTTCTCGGTCGTCGGTTAAGCAGTTTCCGTTTAACAAATTGCTTTTTACCTGACAACTGATAACCAATAAAAAATGGAAATACCATTCAGTAACTTCATGCTAAAGCGTGGAGATTGTAGAATATCCGTAGCCAAGCGGGGACCCTACAACGTGAGACGCTGAATAGAGTAAAACATCGTAAATTTTGTGGTGGCACACAACAAGATGTTTCGGATGCTCCCCAAGTCTGATCCCTCTCTGATTTACGATCTCGATGGGGCAGTATATACCCTGTAAAGGAGAATACAAACTTATGTTTGTACCTATAGAAACCTAAAGAGGGTCAACGGTTGATGCCACTGCATGCCGCACGCGCAAGGAAACTTGTCAAGCGCGGTGAGGCAACGCCTTATTTTAACAATGGTATATTTTGTATAAGACTCAACAAAGAACCTTCAGATAGAGAAACCCAAGAGATTGCTGTCGGTGTGGATCCTGGTAGTCAGAAGGAAGGTTTTACCGTGAAGTCAGAGAAACATACTTATTTGAATGTGCAGGCGGATGCCCATAATAAAGTCGGTAAGAAGGTTTCAAAAAGGCGTGAGTTGCGTAAGTCCAGGCGTTCACGGAAGTGTCCGAATCGCCAGAACCGTATGAACAGATTGGCGAACAAAGAACATATACCTGCTGGCATACGCGCAAGGTGGGATTGGAAATTGCGTATCTTGGACTGGTTGTCCAAGATGTATCCACTCACAGATGTATGTGTGGAAGACATTAAAGCCAAGACGCTACGCAATGCCAAGAGATGGAACCAGTCATTCAGTCCTCTTGAAGTGGGTAAAGCATGGTTCTATGGCAAGGTGTGTGAGCGATGGAACCTTCACACATTGGCGGGACACAAAACAAAAGCGTTGCGTGAAGGCTTAGGTCTGAAGAAGTCTTCGCGTAAACTCTCAGAAACCTTTAACGCACATTGTGTGGATAGTTGGTGTCTGGCATATCACACGGTAGGCGGTGATGGTAGAGTTGATAACACAAGATTATTCTGTATATCGCCACTCCCCATACAAAGAAGGAATTTACACAGAGAGATTGCGAAGAAAGGTGGTAAACGTCCACGATATGGCGGGACAAGGTGTCTTGGTCTTACGAAAGGAACTCTGGTTAGAAGTATAAGGTGGGGCTTGTGTTGGATTAGTGGTCATCAAAATGGTAAGATTAATCTTACACAGATGGAGACGGGTAAACAGAGGTCTACACAAAAATGTGATAGTTTCCATTTACTGAAACGACTCAATTTTAGATACAAACCTGCATCTAAAGAACATAAAATAACGCAATCAGTAGTTTAGGATTGTAAATATTAGGTCATTTGAAAGAATATAAAGGAGAATATGATGTTTTACAGATTATTTGTATCTATATTGGCAAGTTTAGTTTTTATTTTCAGTAATGGTTATTATGAAGAATCGAGTAAAGATAAAGAGAGCAATTTCCAATGATAATAATGGGAACAGAGACTGAGTATGGTATCTCAGTCAAAAATGCGAGCGAGCAAGATCCGGTTGCTGCTTCCACCTTGGTAGTGAACGCCTATAAAACTTCAAGGGGTGATACTCCGAGTGCAACTTCTTCCATCACATGGGATTATGAGCAAGAAAGCCCTTTGATGGACGCTCGTGGGTTTCTCGCGGAGACGGAAACACCCATCAGCGAGGCAGACACAAACAGCGTCGTCAATGATATATTGATAAACGGAGGACGTTATTACGTAGACCACGCCCACCCCGAGTATTGCACGCCGGAATGTGCCAATGCCCGCGACCTGCTTCTCTACGAAAAGGCTGGAGAATTAATATTGGAAGTCAGCAGGGTAACCGCTGAACGCCTTTTGCTTGACAACCAAGAAATTATCATCTATAAAAATAATACCGATTACAAGGGACACAGTTACGGTTCACATGAAAACTACCTCATGTCCCGCAAAGTGCCGTTCGATGCGATTGTCGATGGATTGACCCCGTTTCTCGTTACGCGTATTATTATCACAGGTAGCGGCAAAGTCGGGTCAGAAAACGGAAGTAACGAGACAGATTATCAGATTTCTCAACGTGCTGATTTTTTTGAGAAGGAGGTAGGACTCAGCACCATGGTGAATCGGCCTTTGATTAACACGCGCGATGAACCGCATGCTGATGACAAAATCTATCGACGTTTGCACGTCATCGTCGGTGACTCTAATATGTCTGAATTCAGCATCTATCTCAAAGTTGGCATTACTTCCATAGCACTCCAATTGATTGAGAAAGGTGTTGTCGGAAACCAGCAATTTAGTTTAAAGGACCCTGTCGCGGCAATAAAAAGCATTTCACGAGACCTTTCGTGCAAAAATCAGATAGAACTCGCAGACGGAGAGTTGTGGACTCCGATACAAGTACAACGTGCGTACCTCAAACTCGCACAACAACATCTCACAGCCGAAGAGCGGACACCTGTCGTTGAAGATGTTCTCGAAAAATGGCAATATGTGCTTGACAACTTAGAAATCAATCCGATGCGGCTGAGCCAACACCTCGACTGGATCATTAAAAAGAAATTGATAGAGGCTTATCGCAAACGACACGGATATCAATGGACTGATGCACATGTGCAGATGCTTGACTTACAATATCACGATATCCGTCCAGACAAAGGACTTTATATTAGGTTGCTGAAAAACGGACATGTGAAACGGTTGCTCAGTCATGAAGAAATTGTGCATGCGATGCACTATCCGCCAGTGGATACCCGTGCCTATTTTCGCGGCACCTGTTTACGGAAGTTTCCAAAGCACATTTATAGTGCCAGTTGGAATTCAATGATTTTTATTGGTAAATCGGGGGGGCTTGACAAAATTATGATGGATCGGCCCCACTTCGGTACACAAAAGATCGTCGGCGAGTTGCTGAACAACTGCACAGCAGAAGAACTCGTTAGAGAAATCCGAGGAAATTCTTCAAAATAGCCATCAGCTATCGGCTATCGGCTGTCAGTCCAGAGATATTTGCGGCAGTCCAAAAGGTTGCCCACATCAGATGCTCTACTGACTGCTGACTGTTGACTGCTAACAAGGAGAAAACCATGTCGACTGAAAAACAACAGGAACAGGCCAATCATCCTGTCGATGAAACCGAAGAGATTCAGCTGAATGTCGAATCGAGCGAAATGGACGAGGAGTTTGTCGAAGACTTAGACTCACTTCTTGACGAAATCGATGAAATCTTGGAAGAAGATTCACAGGAATTTGTCGAAAACTATATCCAACGGGGGGGGCAGTAGGAGTGCTTGACCTCAATGATTATGGCACTTCTGACTTCTTCCAAATCCTCAAGCGTCGCCATCCCGAATTAGTGGCGATGTCCAATTCGCCTGATGTCGTCTCAAGTGCCCACTCCTCCGCGTCGTCCCTGCGTTCTTATGAAGGCACAACCGTTTTAGCGGTTGTCTATAATGCGGGTGTCGTTATGGCTGGCGACCGGCAGGCAACAGAAGGGTATCAGGTCGGCGAGCGGCGAATTCAGAAGGTCTATCCAGTCGATCGGCACTCGGCGATCGCTGTTGCGGGTGCCGCTGGTCCTTGTATTGAGATGGCAAAACTCTTCCAAGTTGAGGTAGAATTCTACGAAAAAACAGAAGGGATGAGCCTCAGTCTTGAAGGGCAAGCGAATTTCCTCTCACATTTGGTCCGCTCTAACTTAGGACTTGCCATGCAGGGTTTAATTGTCTTACCACTCTTCGCTGGTTACGACTTGAAACGGCAACGCGGTAGGATTTTCAAATACGATGCTGTTGGTGGCCGTTATGAGGAAGACGACTATTACGCAATCGGTTCTGGTGGTAAGGATGCCCGTACAACTCTAAAAAAGCGGTACACGCCAGAGATTACGCGTCAAGACGCATTAGAAATTGTCGCGGAAGCTCTCTGGGACGCTGCCGATGAGGACATCGCAACAGGCGGTCCTGATCTCATCCGGAAAATTTTCCCAACGCTTTACACTATTACCGAAGAAGGAGTCGCCGAGATTCCTGAGGCTACCGTAGAAGAACTATATCGGGAACTTATATCGCGTCTATAGTGGAATGGTAGTCAGTCATCAGTATGATTTTTCTGCGAAAAACCTTTCAGTTTTCGGTTAAGAGGTCTTCGTTTTGCAACCGCTCCTGTAACTGATAACTGATAACTGATAACCGATAACTACTAAAATTGATAATCGATAACTACTGAAAACCGAAAGGGTTGCGTCAGCAACCCGTACTGACAACTGACAACTGACAACTGACAACTATTAAAAAACATGTCCACACCTTATTATGTTTCACCGGAACAAATCCGTCAGGATAAAGAGGATTTCGTTCGTCGCGGCATCACACAGGCGAAAGAGGTTGTCGTCTTAGAGTTCCGGGATGGACTCCTGATGGTTGCCGAGAATCCACGCAAAACGACCTTTAAGATTTCCGAAATTTATGACAGGATTGCCCTCGCAGCTGCAGGTAGGATCGCTGAATATGAGGCGTTACGTGTTGCTGGCATTCGCGAATCCGAAATTAAAGGCTTTCGCTACTACCGTGAAGATGTCACCGCAAAATGGTTGACAAATCTCTATTCGCAACACATGGGCGCGGTCGCACAAGCATGGGACGCTAAACCTTTGGAGATTGAACTCCTTGTATGTGAGGTAGGAACCACCAATGCCGCAACGAATTCGGGGGCACAGCGGAATCAGATTTACCATATTGCATTTGATGGCATCTATTCGGAAGAGGAGAAGTACGCTGTGATTGGCGGGCGTGCCACGACAATCACAGAAATTTTGGAGCAGAATTATACAGATGGTTTAGAGATAGCAGCGGCACTCCAGTTGGTAACAGAAACCTTTCGCACCGTTGAAGCAGATACTGAAGATGACTACGAAATCACGGCAGAAACGATAGAAGTAGCATGTCTTGAACAAACCGCCGAACGACGAAAATTTCGACGCCTCTCTACTGAGGAAGTAGCAACACTGTTTTAATTTTACCTTGCGGAGGCACAGCGTGTGTTTAGACTTTGAAGTGCGTTCCTTAGATTTGAAGAAAGGGAAATTTGAGGAAATTGGGGAAACGCCCTATCAAAAACCCCTATCAAAAACCCTCCAAATGTAAAGCATTCTCGCTGCGAAGCAAAATTATGCCATTTAAGGAGAACCTAATTTCATTACGGGCTACGGGTTTTGATGCTATCTTAAGAGGAACCTCTTTGTTAAACCAAAACCACTTAACCGACTGCTAACTGTCGAAGACAATTTACCCCAAAAACCTGCGCGTAATGGAATGAAGCGCAACTCAGAGGCGAATAGTTAAAAAGATGAAACGTAGAATTTACGGATTAGAAACTGAATTCGGAATCATCTGGACCCCAGATGCGCCGCGTAGAAAGACGCTCACTGTTCAGAACGTCGTGATGTATCTCTTCCGTGAAATTGTTGCTGGGAGAATGTATCCCGATGTTTTCCTTGAAAACGGTGCGAGGTTCTATCAAGACATCGGATGCCACCCAGAATATGCGACCCCTGAATGCGATGATGTCACTGAGCTCGTTGCTCACGACAAAGCGGGGGAACGCATTATCACTCGGCTTGCCAGTACTGCGGAACGACGCATGCGTAACGATGGGTTCTATGGAAAGATTTCTATCTTTAAAAACAACTTGGATACCCCCGGAAATACTTATGGATGCCATGAAAACTATTTGATGGAGCGACATGTCGATTTCCGTCAGTTGGCATCGCAACTGATACCCTTCTTTGTGACTCGACAGGTTTTCTCAGGTGCGGGAAAAATCAAACCGAGTCATCGGGGTTACTACGCGATTTCGCAACGTGCCGAACACATCCGAGAGGAAATTTCCATCGGCACAACAACGGCACGCGGGATCATCAACACGCGCGATGAACCACACGCTGACCGAGAGAAGTACAGACGCCTACATGTTATCGTCGGCGATTCCAATATGTCCGAATTTTCGACTTTTTTGAAGGTGGGTACAACTGGTGTTATCCTCCGCATGATTGAAGACAACTATATTGAGCAGCGGTTCGCGCTCCGTAACCCCGTTAAAGCTATCCGTGATATTTCTGACGACATTACATGTACACATCCGATTGAGCTCCAAAACGGGAAGCGGTTGACCGCTGTCGAACTACAGTGGCAATATTTAGAATGCGCGAAGCGATATCTTGAACAAGCCGAATCCGATTCAACCACGAACCAAGTAATGGCACGCTGGGAGTATGTTCTTACATGCTTGGAAAGCGATCCGATGCAGTTGGACAGAGAATTAGACTGGGTCATTAAGTGGAAATGGCTGCAGACCTACCTCACAAAGCGCGGTCTTGAATGGGATGCCCCACAGGTAAAACACTTAGACTTAAAATACCACAATGTGCGTCAGGACGAAAGCCTCTACTACACCCTTGAAAATCGCTCAGAGATCGAGCGAATTGTCACGGATGAGCAGATTCGCCATGCTGAGCACTTTCCACCTGAACGGACCCGAGCGAAATTTCGAGGCAAGTTTATCAAGAAAGTTAACGAAGGAAAAGTCCTGTGCGGTGTCAATTGGAGCTACATTCAACTTTATGAGCCGTATCAGATCCTTTATCTTTCGACAGATCCTTTTAAACCCGAATTTGATGAAGCAAGTCGAACAATTTATTCAATCTAAATAACTAATAATAGGAGGCTTTTGATGCCACAACCGAAGTACGTCTACTTCTTTGGAGGCGGTGAAAGTGATGGGAACGCCACAATGCGCATGCTGCTTGGCGGAAAAGGGGCAAATCTTGCAGAGATGAGCAATCTCGGTATACCCGTCCCCCCCGGTTTCACTATCTCCACTGAGGTTTGCAAATTATACTACGAAAATGATAAACAGTACCCTGCCGGACTTGACGCACAGATTGATGAGAATCTTGCGAAATTAGAAGCCGCGCTCGGCGCGAAGTTCGGTGATACCGAAAATCCACTCCTGCTCTCTGTCCGTTCTGGTGCCGCTGTCTCAATGCCCGGCATGATGGACACAATTCTCAACCTCGGCTTGAATGATGATGCGGTTAAAGGACTTATCGCCAGATCTGAAAACGAACGTTTCGCTTACGACTCATACCGACGCTTCGTCCAGATGTTCGGAAACGTTGTCCTTAATGTCGATCACGACGAGTTTGAACATCTACTTGAAGAAAAGAAAAAGTCAAAAGGTGTTACATTAGATACCGAATTAGAAGCCGACGATTTAGTGGCACTCGTCCGTGAATTCAAGCACACCGTCAAACAGCACACAGGTAACGATTTTCCTGATGATCCGCGCACGCAATTAGATATGGCACGGGACGCCGTTTTTGAATCCTCTGGAAACCCGCGCGCGATCACCTACCGTCGCCTTAACGATATTTCTGAAGAACTCGGACGGACGGCTGTTAATGTCCAAGCAATGGTATTCGGAAATATGGGTGGAACCTCCGGGTCAGGTGTCGCTTTCACACGTAACCCCTCGACCGGCGCGAACCAATTTTATGGCGAATTCCTCATCAATGCGCAGGGTGAAGACGTCGTCGCTGGCATCCGCACCCCCCTTCCAGTCGCCGAATTGAGAAACATCTTACCCGAAGCATATAATGAATTGGTCGATATCGGTTTGCGGCTTGAGAAGCACTACACCGATATGCAGGACGTGGAATTTACGATTCAAGACAGTAAACTCTACATGCTCCAAACCCGTAACGGAAAACGTACCGGTCAAGCCGCTGTCCGCATCGCTGTTGAGATGGTTGAGGAAGGCTTGATTGATAAACAGACTGCCTTGACCCGCGTCCCGGCGAACGACTTGGATCAACTGTTGCATCCGAGCGTTGACCCAGATGCCACAGTTGAGATTATCGCTCAAGGCTTACCCGCGTCCCCAGGTGCCGCTGTCGGTAAAGTCGTCTTCACGGCACTACACGCCGAAGAGCTTGCTGCTGCTGGAGAAAAGGTCATCCTCGTCCGCACTGAAACATCACCAGAGGATATCGGCGGTATGGATGCCGCAGAGGGTATACTCACCGCCCGCGGTGGTATGACGAGTCACGCCGCTGTGGTCGCACGCGGCATGGGAAAAAGCTGTGTCGCCGGTTGCTCGGCACTGTTTATCAATGAGAAAGCACAGGAATTTTACGCCGAAGGGAAACGCTACGCTGAGGGTGATTTCATCACACTCAACGGATCCACAGGCGATGTTCTGAATGGACAGGTGGCACTCATCCAACCGGAATTGAGTGGACAATTCGGAATACTCATGGAGTGGGCAGACGAAGTCCGCTCGTTAGGTGTCCGCACGAATGCAGATACACCTGAAGATGCCACAAACGCCAGACAATTTGGTGCTGAAGGTATCGGGCTTTGCCGAACCGAACACATGTTCTTCGGCGCGGGGATTGATGCCATCCGTGAGATGATTCTCGCCGATGAGACAGAAGAACGCGAAGCGGCATTGGCGAAACTGCTTCCGCATCAACGTTCAGACTTCATCGGGATCTTTGAAGCGATGGCTGACTATCCTGTCACGATCCGAACGCTCGATCCGCCGCTTCACGAGTTCTTACCGAAAAGCGAAACTGAAATCCTTGAGCTTGCAGCGCGAATTAACGTTGAACCGCAAAAACTCCGTGAGCGCGTTGAGGAATTACACGAATTCAACCCGATGCTTGGGCACCGTGGCTGTAGACTCGGTATTGTCTATCCGGAGATAACCGAAATGCAAGCCCGCGCAATCTTTGAAGCTGCCGTTGATGTTTCAAAACGTGGGATTACCGTGTTACCAGAAATCATGATCCCGCTCGTTGGGCACATCAACGAATTATCCTTGCAGCGCAAAATCGTCGTGGATACCGCTGAAGCCGTGTTTAGTGAGTCAGGCACCCGCGTTGCGTATCTTATCGGCACGATGATTGAACTGCCCCGTGCGGCACTCACAGCTGATAAGATTGCCGCCGAAGCCGAATTCTTCTCCTACGGTACCAACGACCTCACGCAAACAACATTCGGGATGAGCCGTGACGATGCAGCGAAGTTCCTCGATGACTATGTCAGAAATGGCGTGCTCGAATACGATCCGTTCCAGGTTCTCGACCAAGAAGGTGTCGGTAGCCTATTGCAGATCGGTTCCGAAAAAGGGCGAGCAACACGTCCTGATCTGAAAGTCGGTATCTGTGGTGAGCACGGTGGTGAACCGAGTTCTGTGAAGTTCTGCTACGGATTAGGGTTCGATTACGTATCGTGTTCCCCGTTCCGTGTGCCGATTGCGCGTCTTGCTGCAGCACAGGCTGTTATTGAGGCTGACGCTTAGTGATAAATAAAATGTGTCATTGTTATATAGGCGTGCGCGCTTTTGCTGTGCCCGCCTATATAATAAGTAGACATAGCCTTCAAGATGTGAGATAGCAATTGGATTCCATACGAGTATGCGTTAAAATGTTGAAGGGTGTAGGAAGACACGCTTGCTGACGCATCACAGGAGGATAAGTAAATGAATGCACAAGAAGTTCGTCAATTCTCGCAAGAAGAACTCCCTCCTGAAACCTCTACGATGACGTTGGAGGAATTCCTTGAAAGCGACTTAGAGGGATATGAATACATTAAGGGAGAATTAATACCGGTGCCACCTACGTCAATGGAACACGGTAAGATTAGTGTTAATCTAATTTTGCCGTTAGGCTTGTACGTTCGAGAAAATCAGTTAGGAGATGTCTATGTGCCAGACACAGGCTTCAAAGTCGGTGAACGTGTCCTAATACCAGATATAGCTTTTATCTCAACAGAACGGATACCTGCGGATCTAAGCAAAGCATCTCCGGTCCCTCCAGACCTCGCCGTTGAGGTGGTTTCTCCAACAGATATATTACATCGAGTTGAAGAAAAGGCATTTGTCTATTTAGAATCAGGCACCCAGTTGGTATGGGTGCTTAAGCCTGTGTCTAAAACGGTAACGGTCTACCGTTCAGAGACGGACATCACGCTACTCACTCGGAATGACGCTCTCACCGGTGAGGATGTTGTTGAAGGGTTTTCTTGTCAGGTGGCAGAACTTTTTGAATAGTTCCCCAGCTTGCTATAGACATATCATCCGTACGGGGTGGGGAAAATGGCTGAGAAACCCCATTGAAACCTCCAAAATCTGTAAGTAGCAACTTGGGTTATTATAGTAAAGTCCACAATTACTTGGACATCACGGATGGGAAAGATTACAAACCTCGCCAGCAGTGAAATAGATTTGGAAGCATGGCTAATGAAATGGATGAAAGACCACGAATCGCCACCATGGGCTTATCTTTTAGGTGCGTTGTTGATAATCTCTGGAGTTTTTATAAACCTCCTTATTAAAACTGTTTTGCTGGGTACAATCACCGTCCTCTGCGGAACTTGGTTGCATCGCTGGTGGTACGAAGTGCCAGTCGGACATCCAAGGTTTGGAAAAATGTCAGAGCGAAGGTTTCGTTTTTGCCGTAATACTGCAATTGTGGCAAGCTGGATAATACTTGCCCTAACGGTTGCCGTTGTCTCTCTTACTGTTTTTGGAGTGTTACCATAGCAGAGAAAAGGAACACTTTAAGGCTACTTTTTCGATTTCCTCCTTATAAATCAGGAACAAGATTATAAATTTATCAGAAACCGGATTGCCAATCCGAAATAGAGGATTGAAAACAAAAATGTTAATCGCAGATGTAAAGGCAATGGAAGGGCGGACCTATCCTGCCCGTAGACGCACTAAAAATCTTGTCGGTGGCGCGTCCCCAATACAGATAGACGAATTCTGCATGGGGTTTGTTGTTTTAGAGCCAAACGGTGGGCAAGTGCCGTGGCACAACCACGAACAGGAAGAGATCTACTTCATCGTTGAAGGCGAAGGCGAAATGTGCCTCGGTGAGGAACGCCAAACCATTTCCGCGGGGCAGACCGTATTTATCCCTTCTTGGATTTTCCATCAACTCACGAACACCAGCGGCACACCGATGCACATGGTCTACTGTTATGGACCCGCGGGTGATGTGGCACATTGGAAACAAGAGCTCGCTGGCACACTCCCGAAAGCTGGCGTTGACGCGCCACCACTCCCTGAAGGCGCGGCACCCCAATGCACTGACAAGCCCTCGTAGGCGTAACTTCACCCCCTGGTAGGAGTAGTTTCACGAAGATTCAGAATTTAATTCGGTAATTTCCTAATGATACCCGGTGCGGTTGCGTGAAAGACCCTACCGGGTCTGGGGAAACATAGGATTACCGAAATATTTAGTGAAACTTCATCCGACCACTCCTATGGAAATATACCCTGTGTACACATAAGGATTATTCATGACGAATCATACCCAAAAAATACACCGTGTCGGTATCATCATGAACGGTGTCACTGGCAGGATGGGAACAAACCAACACCTCATCCGTTCTATCTTGGCAATCGCAGAAGAGGGTGGTCTCCCGATTGGTGAGGGCGAAGTGATTATGCCCGACCCGTTTCTCGTCGGCAGAAACCCAGCGAAATTAGAGAAACTGTCCGAAACCACCGGTGTTGAAAAGTGGAGCACGGATCTCGACGCGGCTCTCGCTGACGACGCTTATTCTGTCTACTTTGACGCGCAGGTTACGTCCCGTCGCGTCGATGCAGTCGAAGCCGCAATATCAGCCGGAAAACACATTTATTGTGAAAAACCGACTGCCACTTCAACCGCCGATGCCTATCGTCTTTACGAACAAGCAGCAAAAGCGGGACTCAAAAATGGTGTCGTTCAGGATAAACTCTGGCTACCCGGCATTCAGAAACTGAAACGCTTGATAGATGCTGACTTTTTTGGAAGAATTATCGCTGTCCGTGGTGAGTTCGGCTATTGGGTCTTCCAAGGCGATGCAATCCCGACGCAACGCCCGTCTTGGAACTATCGTGTTGAAGACGGCGGCGGTATTATCCTCGATATGTTCAGCCACTGGCGATACGTCATTGACAACCTTTTTGGTGCGGTCAAAGGTGTTTCCTGTATGGCTGCGACACATCTCCCACAACGGTGGGATGAGGAAAATAAACCTTATAAGTGTACAGCAGAAGATGCCGCATACGCGACGTTTGAGTTGGAGAACGGTATCATTGCGCACTTTAACTCGTCTTGGGCAGTCAGGGTCCGTCGCGACGATCTGTTGACAATCCACGTAGATGGTTTGAACGGGTCTGCCATTGTAGGCTTGAGAGACTGCTGGATTCAACCGCTCTCTGGCACGCCGCGTCCGGTCTGGAATCCTGACATCGAACAACCGATCAAGTTCTTTGACGGATGGCTCAAGGTCCCTGAACAGGAAGAGTATGAGAACGCATTTCGAGCGCAGTGGGAACTTTTCCTCCGACACGTCGTTGCCGATGAACCGTTCCCGTGGACGCTGCTCGCGGGTGCAAAAGGTGTACAGTTAGCAGACAAGGGTATGGAATCGTGGCAGACTCGGAAATGGGTAGAACTTCCAGAACTCTCAGCACTATAAGACCTTTAGGACGAGGGCAGTCTTTGTATATGCCCAATTTATCATGGCACAACAAAATGTAACACTCCAAAAAATTGACGAATACCGCTGGCGCATCCCGAAGAGTTATATGAAAGGGATGCGTGTTGATGGCATTGTTTATGCCAATGAGAAACTCCTTGAAAACGCCAAAAGCGATGAGGCGTTGCAGCAGGTCGCAAACGTTGCGCATCTCCCCGGTATTGTCGGACATTCCCTTGCAATGCCCGATTTGCACTGGGGCTACGGCTTCGTCATCGGGGGTGTCGCTGCCACAGATCCGAAGGCGGATGGGGTTGTCTCTCCGGGTGGCATTGGGTATGACATCAACTGCGGTGTCCGCCTGATTCGGACGAACCTCGATGTTTCGCAACTTGAGGGGAAGCGGAAAGCACTCGTTACGAAGTTGTTCGAGAACGTCCCGTGTGGCGTCGGTTCCAGCGGCAAAATTCGGCTCACTGTCCAAGAAGAGCGGCGGATGTTAGAGAAAGGCGCCCTGTGGGCAATTGAGCGAAACTACGGTCACGCAGAAGATCTCGACTTCACAGAAGCAACCGGCTTTCTCCAAGACGCAAACGCCGACGCGGCAAGTCAACGTGCCTTGGAACGCGGCAAAAACCAACTCGGCACCCTCGGTTCCGGTAATCATTTCCTTGAAGTGCAAGCCGTCGACCGCGTTTTTTACCGAGAAGCCGCCGATGCGATGGGGTTGAGCGAAGGCAACATCTGTGTTATGATCCATACCGGTTCGCGAGGCTTCGGTTACCAGATTTGCGATGAACACGTCAAAAGTTGGGTCAAAGTCGCCGAGAGATACGGTATCAACCTCCCCGACCGTCAACTCGCCTCCGCACCCATCAACTCACCAGAGGGACAGGATTACATCACTGCGATGGCGTGTAGTGCGAACTATGCGTGGAACAATCGGCAGTGTATTATGCACCTCGTCCGCCAGACCTTTATGCAGTTTTTTGAGACGACAGAGGATGAACTCGGTTTAGAACTCGTCTACGATGTAGCGCATAATATCGGAAAGTTCGAGAAACACACTGTTGATGGTAAAGAACGTGAACTCTTTATCCACCGTAAAGGCGCGACGCGTGCGTTCCCGGCGGGGCATCCCGAAATCCCCGATAAATACCAGAAAATCGGGCAACCCGTTCTAATTCCGGGCGATATGGGGACCGCCTCTTACGTGCTTGTCGGCAATCCGGGGGCGATGGCAGAGACATGGGGTACGACCTGTCACGGTGCCGGTAGAGTCCTCTCGCGACGGAAGGCGATCGCCTTGACGAAAGGACGCTCTATCCAGAAAGATTTGGAGGCACAAGGTATCTACGTCCGAGCAGAAGGCAGACGCACCCTCCAAGAAGAAGTTCCCGAAGCCTACAAAGACGTTGACGAAGTCGTTCGTGTCGTTGACAAAGCAGGGCTTTCCCGTCGTGTCGCACGTCTTCGTCCCATCGGTGTTGTAAAAGGATAAATTTCAGTGTCGGTGATTCCGAGATACATTCGCAGGCGAGGTTTCTGCAGGAAACACCCTATCAAAAACACCTCACCTATTTTTACTTCCAAATTGCTGCGATGTGCATTTTTTTATCATAAATTGTTCAAAAAACAGGCAATACCTCGTGCAAATTGCCCAAAATAGTCCATTTTCGATTGGCACGAAAATTGCTTATGTTTATGTGAGCCTCCTTGGGTAAGCCGGAGCCATAATTTCTATAAGGTGTAGCTTGCAAGCTCCGTTGCATAGGTTAGTTCGGTTGAAATCCCTGAACCTCTTAGCACCAATTAGAAACATGGTTTCCGGCCCCTTTTTTATTCCCATCCGTAAAAAAATCCACAATTTCAAGCAATTTTTTCATTTTTTTCACTTTATGCACCCTTTTTGCCTTAAAATTGTGTCTTTAACAATATCGTTTTGATTTTGCAAGTTATGAGGACGCACATTACTCTTTACGATGAAATTCACAAACTTGTTTTTAGATGAAAAAGGAAATAAAAATGACACATCGCCACATCCTTACATGCCTCTTTATGCTCGCTATAATGCCGCTGAGTGCTAAAGCATTTCCACCCGCTTCACCCGCAGGTGGTAACTATTTAGTCCTCGATGGGATAGACGACTATGCGGTTTTAGACTTTAAAACCTTCGGTGTTCTCTTGCCAAAAGGCACAAACGAGTTCACGGTTGAAGCGTGGGTCTATCCAACCACACCACTGCCTAACATGGATACACACGCAATAATTCTCAGTCAGCAGGTGCGAATGGATGTCGCGGTCGCTGCCGAGGGATGGAGGGACATCAAAAAGGGGGATTTAGTCTTAGCAACGCAAGCGCATATTACAGTTGGGGGTAGACTCGCTACGACACCGTTTTTCCCAATAGCACTATCGCCGAACCAATGGCATCACATTGTTTACCAAGCGGAAGGGAAAAAGACAGTAACTATCGTTAACGATTTCGTAGGCATCTTACCCCAAAGAACAACGCTTGCACACGATCTCGCAGGATTCAAGCATCCAAAGGATTTTACACTCGGAGGATTTGGAAGGAAAGTCGAATTTCACGTCGATCATTTTTGGGGATCCTTCGCGGGATATATTGATGAGGTCCGTATCTCATCGAAGGCTCGTTACGATGTCGAGAGAAAAGGTTTCACGCCGCGTAATAAATTCAAAAAAGATCATGACACAATCGCGTTGTGGCATTTTGATGAACCCAATGGAACACAGAAATTCTCAGATGCATCGGGGCATGCGCATCATCTGGTAGGTGAAGGTGGGGCAAGGACGGGTATCCCACTCGCTGTCGAACCGCACGAAAAACTCACGACAACATGGGGACGACTGAAGGAATGAATCTGTAAAAAAAGCTTTCGTTATGGGGTATAGGAGGGAGTCTCGTGGAAAGAAAAGAAGATGCTCAGTTGATTTACGACATTTTATCAGGCAACGATGATGCCTTCAATACGTTGGTACAAAAGTATCAGAGGAGTGTTCACGCGCTCGCTTGGCGAAAGATCGGCGACTTTCACTATGCTGAAGAGGTTACGCAGGACACCTTCCTCCAAGCATATCAAAAACTCTCGACCCTCAAAAATCCGCATCAATTTGCTGGGTGGTTGTATGTCATTGCAAATCGGCACTGCATTAACTGGCTTCAAAGGAGCAAATCCGTGACGCAATCATTGAAGGACACACCTATAAAAGAATTAGATAGGTTAACGTATGAACGTTATGTCTCTGAGGAACGTGAATCGGAAGCGACGGAACGCCGGTATGAAATCGTCGAAAAACTTCTCGAAAGACTCCCAGAAAGTGAGCGCACAGTGATGGTGCTTTATTATCTCGGTGAGATGACAGCGAAAGAGATAGGCAACTTCTTAGGGGTGTCGGTGAATACGATTAAGAGCCGGCTTCGACGAGCGCGAGAACGTTTACAATCGGATCAAGAACTCCTCATTCAAGAAGTTTTCAGTGGCGTCCACATATCGACAGGTTTAAGCCAGAACATCATGCGGCAAGTCGCAGATTTGACACCCACACCCCCTTCGGCTACGAAACCGTTGGTCCCATGGATGGCTTTCGGCGCAGCTACAGTTTTGGTGCTGTTGCTGCTGGGGGCAAGCGACCGGTACCTCACCCGCTTTCAGAAGCCTTATAGTTTCGATGCGGCATCTGAACCCACGATTGAAATTGTTGATGCGCCTATCGTCCTTGATATTGATGTGAAACCGGACGTGCGAAACCAAGTCGGACGGACTGTATCCTTTAATAAAAATGGCAACGCAAGTTTGCAGACATCTGAGAAGATCTCAACATCGAATGCCCAAGCAGGTTCTTCCAAGTTTTCTATTGCACAGTGGGCGCAGACAGATGGACCACCAGCGGGTTACATCCGCAATATCTTCGCTACACCTGAAGGAATCGTCTATGCTGTTGCATCATCAGGACTATACAAATTAGCAGAAGACACGACCGGATGGACACACATCAACGGGAGTATTCCAATTGACGAATCTCTAATGCCGATGGCATCCCACGAGGGGGACCTTTATATTGTTTCCACCGATGAGATATTCACTTCGGTGGATAGGGGTGAGACGTGGAGGACGCTGGGTCCCCGACCCAAAGGAGAGGCTGTCGGAATCCTCATCATGGATGAAGTACAACCCCGCATTACAATGTACCTCGCCCTGAAAGATGAAGGGGTTTTCCGATCAACAGATGGTGGAGCGCAATGGTTGCCTCTTCGAGATGGATTCACAAGCGAAAAAATCTCTGCGATTGCTGCTGTTGAGAAAACAGTGTTTGCTGGGACAGAGAGCGGACTCTACCGCCTTGATTCCAGCGTATGGAATAAGTTGCCAGTGGATACATCCCGAGCGGTCTGTTCCTTGGCAGTATCTGGAAATGACCTGTATGTCGGAACAGGTTCGGATCTATTGGTGAAATTAACACCAAGGGAGATATATCGGAAGAGACAGAACAGGTGGAATAACAGGTCGCACCCAGTCAAGATCTTCCATTCAGCTGACTTGGGAACCTCGTGGACTGAAATCATGGATGGAAGTGAACACAGTTATGAGGGTTTACCATCGGGTATAACAGTTTTAGCCGTAGGTGAAACGCTCTTGGCATTGGGTGAGTATCAATCCCGTTCAGTAGATGGTGGTAAAACCTGGACCAAACTTGGATGGGACGCGAGTTGGTTGATGCACAGTAGCCTCCCCGCTGTAATGGCGAACGAGCGTACGTTCTACAAAACTCATGTATGGGGCATTCATCGCACGACTGATGGCGGTGAATCATGGCACGTCTTTTTGAACGGGATGACCGGAACATTTATCATCGATCTGGTTGCGTTCAACGATAGGTTATATGCACATACCGGCTACGAAGTTTATCAATCCTCCGACACCGGGGTGTCTTGGAAAAAAGTTCCCGTTGAGGGACAGAAAACCGCTCTCAACCCCAGAATCAAAATCGCTTCTGAGTCAAAGTTTGTGGTTATCGACAACATACTCTATTTCCTTTCATCTGAAGCGGAAGACTTCCAAATTTTCCGTCTATCTACAGACGGTGATACGCTGACTCCAATTCAAGGTGTACCCATCTTTGACCGTCGATCAATTTCTTATGCTATATCTCGTCTGCAAACTGAGACGGCTACCGCCAGCCGCGATGCGTTCTATGTGGAATACCGAAGAGGTCTTTTCAAATGGAAGCTTGGCGATCCAGCGTGGACAAATACTGGATTGGTAGATACATATCCAGTGTTCGATAGCAAGCACAGAAGCGGATTCAAAATAGCGGTTTCCGATGAAACTGTCTACGTCGGTCAACGAGACGGACATCTGTTTCAGTCGTTTGATGAAGGGGACAGTTGGAAAGACATTACATCGAGTTTGCCGCTTCGCTTTACCCGTTTCAAAGAAGTAACCTTTATCGGATCAACGATCTACGTTGCAACAAATAAAGGAACCTTGATTTCACAGACTGGGGAACACTGGAGCGTTTTGACCGATGGTGCCGGTGCGCGTCCTATCGTAGATAGATTTGCTACAGATGGCACGACAGTTTATGGTGTCGGT
>JAPOOP010000548.1 GCA_026713385.1 Candidatus Poribacteria bacterium
TCTCCACTGGAACTTTGTTCAGCACACTATCGCGAGCGTGTAGGATGTAGTCGTCCGCTTGCATCTCGCCTAATTGACTTGGAGTGACGACAACGCCTCCCATGTTTTCGGTTGATAGCATTTGCAGGACTCCTTCTACGGTAAATTTTCTCTTGTCTAACGTGGTGAATTATGTCAAAATGTTCGACACATCCTACTCTGCTAATTTACACTACAACACCGGACAATGCAAGCCATATTTGAAGGAAAGGATAGATATGAATATATTTGACGCGACTCGGAAACACTATAATGCAGCTGGTGTCCACCCGACGACTGACCCCGATAACCCAAGATCACAATTCGCCGTTGACAGATATGAAAATCATCTATCTAAACTGATAAAGCCCGGCATGCGCGCCTTAGACTTGGGTTGCAATGCTGGACGATTTACCTTTGCTATGGAAGACATGGGAGCGATAGCAACAGGTATTGATTTCGCAGAGATTCCACTCCTCCACGCCAAAGAGGTTGCCGAAAAAAGAAAGAGTCGATGCCAATTCAATATAGGAGATATAACTGCTCTACCCTACAAAGAGAATTCTTTCGATCTCGCGCTACTCCCGCAAAATAATGGTTACTTATCGTATCAGACGCTGGAGAGCTTAACAATTCAACTTAAAGGGATTTTATCGGACGATGGCATCTTCGTTGTTATTATGCTTGATGAATTGGTTAAGAGAACAGGCGAGGAAACCCTTCCAGAGCGATATGATGTCCAGACGGGTCTGATGGAAGGACACATCACTATTCCGGGCAAAGGCGTTTACGCCTCTCCATGGGTCTTTTGGACAGTTGCTTTTGCCAAGTACATTATTGAGAAGCACTTTGCTTTGGAAGATATAGAACAGATAGAAGAGAATAGATTTATGTTGGTATTCCATAATAAAAAAACGCAATAAGTAGTTTCGGGATTGGTAAAGTTAGGTTTCACGATTATTCGCATCGGAATAAGTCTTTTTGGACATGAAAACTTTTTTAATTTGACTTTTTTACTCATATATTACATAATTTTAGTATGCATAGTTGGTAGAGAATTCGACCCGCGCCACCTGGCGCGATCTCTACCGAAACTGAGTCGAATCGGATAACTATGCACGGGGAAAACTATGCATCCTCAGAAAAAAGCATATCACGTAAACTCTAAAGTATCACTATGGTATTTTATTAGCAAGTAGGGTTCTCGATAACCAACTATGCTATGCCGCGCGGTGTAGAGTTTGCCATTATCGAGGGGCTTTAGCCCTCTTATGTATTCTGAGATGATTAAGGAGTCACTTCTAATGAAAAGTCATGTGAGTAAAGAAGCTGATGTAATCTTTGATATAACAGGTAAAATTAAGCAAGCTACTCTTGAAATTACTGAGGCATTACAACAAGGAGATGAAGAATTAGTTGAAGATCTTTTTGAAGATCTTATTGCTCTCATAAATTCACATGAGAACAAATATGAAGCTGCTGCGTACACTATTATAGATTCTCGCAATCTTACTGAGGAATATCGAGCAAAAGCAAAAGCATATAATGATCTTGCTAAACGTTTGAAAGAAAGATTGCAAGATCGTATGAATCAACAAGGTTTGAGGGAACTTGATGCTGGAATATTTACACTTAGGATTCAAAGAAATGGTCAGCCAACAGTAATAGTTGATATTCCAGCAGAAGACCTTCCAGAACAGTTTCATAACATAAAGCCGAATAAGGAAAAATTACGATTAGCTTTATCTAAGGGTGAAAGAGTAGAAGGTGTCACTCTTGAAATAGGTGAACATATAAGGATAGATTCAAGAGGTTAAGTCTTTAGTAAAAATCTCTGGATTGAGATTTTGTTTCTTAACTAACGAGAGGACTTCAATCTCCTTATAATAGAGGAGTTATTATGAATGAAGAACGCAATGAAGATTACCAAAATTTCTACACCCGATGTACAAGATGTGCGCAGCCATGTCCACGATAGCAGGTTCCGTCGCCGTATCCAAGACTAACTCGACCCAACGTTCCCACTTTTCTGGGTCTTCTGCCACCATGTTGGTAGCTTCGGCTAATCCCGTTGAAAGTCCCTCACATCCCACCATCTCCAGTGTGGTCAATCCGCAGGCTTCAGCAAGTTTCTGAAGTTCGGAAGCCCGAAAGAAATGCCACAGACTACCTCCGACGAGATTATTTCCTTTTCCTTCCGTTATTAGTTCCCAGTATTGGGGTATTATCAGTTCTTCACTCACACGACTGAGAACGGTCCGCAGCATTGCAAGGTAACCCATAACACTAATGCAGACGATCGCCCCCAGTTTAGCAACCCGAACTAATTCAGAGGTTGCTTGGATTCGCTCGGTTTCATCACTGATATGTGTTAGCGGACCGCCGAGGCATAGCACAGCGTCAAAATCATTCGTATCAAAGCGTGAAAGGTCTCGGACATCTCCAACAACCGATGCGACCAATCGACTCGAAACGGATTTTGGTTCTAACTTGATTTTTTCTTCAGCAAAAGCCGTGTACGTTGGATCAATATCCAAAAGTACGACATCGTAACCTGCTCGACAAAGTTCGAGGGTATAACGCCCCGGTCCGCCACCTGCATCTAAAATCTTACCCGTCTCAGGCAGGTGTTTCCGAAGGTAATGCATTGTGACCAAAAACTCCAGCGAGTTATAGGCATCCTTCGCAAGCCGATTCCATTCGCCAATTTCGACTTCATTTTTTTTCTGCATTAGGTAAATCCTTAATTTTTCCGCTTGTCTGACATGATGAATTGTGGCAAAATAACAGGAATGCTTCATCTCAGCACACTACTGTCCCCCAAAGCATAGGAGTTCTGCAATGCCACAACAAGACGCAATAGCACATCTCGAAACATTCGGTTACTGTTTGATTGAGGATGCGATTCCTACCGCGCAAGCGGATGCAATGGCGGAAAAATACTTCCAACTCCACCGAAACCCTGCGAATCATGACGCTTTTCAGGATCCGGGTGCCGATCTGTATCAAACGCTTTTCGGGGTAGTCAACCTCGATGAGATGTGTTGGGAATGCATCGCACATCCACAGGTGCTACAGGTCGTCCGCCATTTCCTCGGTAACAAGGTACGACTGGGTGAGGCGTGTACAAAATGGGTTAAGCCGCGTGCACCACAAGGGGGTATCCATTCCGATTCGACGCACGACTTGCCAGGACGCTTGCCCGAAACCCCGTGGATGATTAATTCAATCTGGATGATAACGGATTTTACCGTTGAGAACGGCGCAACGCTCGTTGTACCATTCAGCCATCGCGCACGGCGTAGACCTTCGGCATCCGATATTGCAGAGAGTCATCCAGTGCCTGTCTGCGGACGGCGCGGTTCCGTATTACTATGGCACGGTGGTACATGGCACGGGCAGGGCGCGAACACAACCGACGCCCAACATCGCATGGCGTTAAATATCGCCTACTACCCGCCTTGGTGGAATCTCATGCGCGAGGGCGGCCATCAACCCGTTTTCCCAGAGACGTTTGCGCGTATGCCAGAAAACCTTCA
>JAPOOP010000725.1 GCA_026713385.1 Candidatus Poribacteria bacterium
TATATCCCAAAGCTAAAGCATTGGGCTTTACGCCCGAATTCCCGTAAACCCTTATACCCAACGCCCGTTAAAAACACAAGGTACTCGAAGGTTTTGCTCAGATCAATAAGGAGGTAAACTATGAAGTTGATGTTTCCTAAACGAATCATAAAGTTGCTCTGTTTACAGAAGTGTTTTTTGGCAGTATTGGCAGGTCTTTTCACCATATTGGCAGATCAGACTCCCGCGGATGTTATGAAGATCGCCTTTACTTCAGACCGAGATGGTAATTCTGAAATCTATGTGATGAATACCGATGGAAAAAACCCAGTCAGACTTACTAAAAATCCGGCATCAGACAGTGGACCCACTTGGTCTCCAGACGGTAAGCGCATCGCTTTTACCTCGAACCCACAAGGCGTTTACGATATCTATGCGATAAATGTTAACGGGACAAACCGCATCAATCTCACACGAAATTCGTCAGGCGATTTTGGTGCTGACTGGTCTCCAGACGGGACACAGATCGTCTACGGCTCAAACCGAGGGAACGAAGAGATCTATATCATGCGCGCGGATGGCACCAATCCTACGAATATCTCACGGAATGCAAAAGCCGATCGTCACCCAGATTGGTCTCCGGATGGAACACGAATCGCCTTCACCTCAGACCGTGATGGTGATCGTGAAATCTATGTGATAGGCGTTGGTGGTGGTAGAGCGATTCAACTGACGAAAAACCTTGAGCCATGGGACAGAGCTGCTGCTTGGTCTCCAGATGGCAAGCGAATTGCCTTCACTTCAGGCAGAGATGGTGATTTTGAAATCTATGTGATGGATGCCGATGGCTCCGATACCATTCAACTCACTCACAATCTATTCGCATTTGATGATCGGGCTGCTTGGTCTCCAGATGGGACGAAAATCGCTTTCACTTCTGACCGAGAGGGTGAGGATGACATCTATGTGATGGATGACGACGGCTCCAATCCTGTCAATCTCACCAAAAATCAGGCTGGAAGCAATAGGAGTCCTGCTTGGCAACCGATACCCTTAGCGGTTTCACCACAAGAAAAGTTGGTGACGCTGTGGGGAAATCTCAAAAGCAAGCAGTAACCGTATAGAGACCAACTTGGAAATCGTCGTTACCAGAGAAGCGGTGTAACCCTCAAAATACACCTGTCGCTGAAATTTAGGCGATGCCAAAATGGTCAGACCCAGGCATGAGATGTTCTCTGGCAACATCTGCGTTGATTTCAACACCCAGTCCCGGCTGCTCTGGCACCACAAATACACTATCCTGCATGAGTGGTTCATTGGAAATTGCGAGATCCCATCGCCACTCAACTTGATCGGCGTGATATGGGAGTTCCATGACGATGAAATTCCGTACGGCGGCGCAAACATGTGCTGTTGCTGTCATTCCGATTGGCGATGTGATGTTGTGCGCGGCAAATGGGATGTAATAGAGATCTGCCAGATCCGCAATTTTCTTTGCCTCAAGTATCCCGCCTGTTCCAGACACATCGACATGTAGCATATCACAGGCTTGTGCTTGAATCAGCTCTCGGAAGCCATCCCGTCGGAACAGGAATTCACCGGTACAGATCGGAATGGAGGTGGAGGAACTCACCTTTGCCATCGCTTCAACGTTATCATTCGGCACTGGGTCTTCCAAGAACATTAAATCGAAGGGTTCCAAACGTTCGGCAAGTCTCATTGCCGAATGGGTACTGAATAGGCTATGACAGTCAATACTGATGTCGATCTCATCACCAGCGGCTTCTCGTGCGGCGGCGACCAACGATGTCATTTTCTGTAACTCTGCTGTACTGAGTTCCCGATTGACTGCATCCTGCTTGAGTTCGTTTGCGGAGTTATCAATATCGAATTTGATGGCTTGGTAGCCGTCTGCAACGCCTTCCTTGGCGCGTTGTGCCCAGCCTTCAGGTGTGTTTCCTTTTCCGTGTCCGACATCGGCATAGAGTCGGATACGGTCCCGATATTTTCCACCTAACAGTTGATAGACCGGCACGCCAAGACTTTTTCCAAGCAGATCCCACAGTGCTGTTTCTATCCCACCGATAGCCGATAAACCCATTGCGTATCGGTTGCTCGCTGCACCAATCATTCGATGGTAGAGGGGTTCTATATTTCTCGGATCTGCGCCGACGAGCGTCCTCTTGAATTGCAGGATAATTTCGGCGATTCCCGCCCCAGGATGTGCCTCACCTATCCCTGTCAATCCTTCGTCGGTTTCAATCTGGACGTAGTTCCACTGTTTGTAGCCTTTTAACGTCATCGCTTTTACATCAGTAATTTTCATGTTGTCTCCGTCGTGTATGAAATCGGTTGAAAAATGAATAGGTGTTACAGGTAGAATCCAAAGAAATTTGATATTATCTTCGCTTCAAGAGATCGTCCAAAGGGAGGTACTCGCTATCTTGAGGTAGCTCCGAAACAATAGTATGCCCGCTCCGTTTGAAGAGTTTATACGCTTTTGCAGTCGGCGTAGAGGTAAGCACGCGGTAACGGTTTCCAACAATTTCGATCGCTGCATTATTGTCACAAGCAATTCCGATGCCACCGCGTTTCTCAATCATCTTTGAGAAGGCAACTTCCCGCTTCTCGCTGTGGTAATGCGGACAATATACAGCATTGATGAATCCCAATCCACTCACACGGATGTAGTCCCACTCTGCATTGTCGGAGAAAGAGCGAGAATCACTGCAACCGTATTTGAACCAGCAGATTGCCCCCGCGCTAAGACCCGACAGGACAATACCACGTGACGCAGCTTCCGCTAACACCGTATCCAACCCTAACCTCCGCCATATTTTCATCATCCTGTAGGTATTTCCACCACCGACATAAATTAGATCTGAATCCAATACCAACGTTGCCATCTTCTCAAACGCGGGAGGACTTTGAATTAGGTTGAGGGTGCGCGTTTGGCACCCGAAGTGATTGCCGTAACACGTCTCGAAAGTATCCATGTATCCATCGGCATCGCCGCTGGCAGTTGGAATAAAGAGTGCCTTTGGTCGTGTTTCGCCGGTCAACTCAATGATACGTTTGTCGATATCGGCGGTTTCCAGCATTTTAAGTTCTCCACCACCGATTGCGACAATCTTCCGTGTCGTTTTCATCAGACTATCTCCGAAACGGTTCCTACGTGTGTTAGTTAGGAAAGTTCAATTGTATTGCATCTGTTAAGTATTCATGATAGCATGTTTTTTGAGATTGTGCAACAGCGACGGAAGGTTTTTAATTATACCTTGCGGTTAGAGAGCGTGACGTTGAACTTTGAGGTTTCTTTCTGAA
>JAPOOP010000499.1 GCA_026713385.1 Candidatus Poribacteria bacterium
AATTGCCACTATCCACAAGAACAGCAAAAGCGAAGGAATGCCTTGCTCTGTGGCGATGTGTAGATAGATGTTGTGAGCGTGATAGGGTGTGTAGTATTGCTCATCCGGTCCGTTGTGTTGATACTCGTAGCGAAACCTACCTAGCCCGATGCCAGTAAGCGGGTGTTTCCGAATCATTTGGAGGGATGCACGCCACCATTGTGGTCGCTCACTCATAAACCCCGCCGGGTGGACAATCATCGTTTGGATGCGCGCTTTGATATGTTGAGGGACAACGCCAAACATCGTCTGACGGGTACCCGTATTCACGATCAATACACAAAACACGACACTAATTAACGCCAGTCCCAAGAGGCTTCGTTTCCATGGAATACGTTTGAGTATGACGTTTATAGCAAAATAGCATCCAATAAAAACTACCGAAACAGCGACGCTTACCCATGCTGCGCGCGTCAACGTCAGTGCCAGATTCGCACTCATCAGTGCCAAAATCACACCGAGTCCCACGGTCGCCCAAATCAAAGTGCTTCTCGACTTTCGATGTGCTGTTGTCCGTCCCGATTGAGAAATTATGTCCCCGCAGCCAACCACAAAGTAGCCTATAACAAACGGGAGCGTGAGGGCAAGGTATGCCCCCAAATCATTCGGCATCTTAAAGGTTCCGGTGAGTCGTTGCTCGATCATGTACACCATCAGATCCGCCTCACTCTTGCGGACAGTGTAGCGTCTGTTTCTCGCGGGATCATCGATACGCCATTCACCGGGTTGCTTTGAAGGTGCAAACGATGCGGTTTGAGAGAGCGGTACATTGCAACTTCGCAATTCGGTGCGTAATTCATCCGATATTTGTAAATTTGTGCCTTCACCTACAGCGAGTTCCTCCTGAAATTGCAATCCAATCCTCCCCATAAAATCAATCGCTAAGCGGGTGTCATTTGCGTAATACCAGAGTCCGATTGCAGAAGAAATCCCTGCAGCGGCAATAAAAGCGATGACAACATGTCGCCATCGAGTGCCCAACCGACTGTGAATAACCGCATAAAAGAGCAGGATCGCACGGAGGTGTTTCCAAAAATAGCCGAGGCTACTGGTGGCAGGATTCGGCGCAAGAAGTGAGGCTATCAATCCCAATCCCAGAAATAACAAAACAGGAAAGTCAAGCGGTGTGCGTTGCCAGCCGAGTTTCCGCTCCGAAACGAGTCGTCCCACCCATCCCAATAGCACAAACGAAAGCCCGATGTTGAGGAATGCTGTCGAATACCCAAACGGTAAAGCAAGGATAAAAATAAGAAGTCCAATGTAAGTGGCAACACCAAAAATTTCTGGTGATGTAAATCGTAAATTCTTTAACTGCATGTTTTGGAAACCAGCAAGCTGCAGCAAAGAGGGACGTTTCAATCCTAACATAACGTATGCCCGAAACGGAAAATAGTTGAAAATTCAACAGAGATATAATACAATATCTGTTAATCAGAAAATTTAATATGTATAGAAGGAGATTCCACCATGCGCTTTACATATAACCTCATTGCTTTATTGTTAGGGTTTTGTCTTATCGGGTTGCTTTTCGTGCCAGATGCCCCGGCATTTATTGAGCGCGAGTATACGACTCGTGAAATTCTTGATGCCTGTACGAACATCGTTTTTGGCGAAGTAAAGAGTGTTGACCAGAAACGTTTGCGAGGCGTTGTTACTGTCAAAAAAGATGTCAAAGGGAAAAGCGGACTCAAGGAAATTAAGATGAACTTTGCCACTGGACATTACAAGCGAGGCACTTCACCGGAGAAGATGGCAAAACTGCTCAAACAAGGCATGCCTATTATCGTTTTCTATCGCGAACATTACGGCATAGATAGTATGTGCTTCATTGACAATACGTGGTTTCAGATGCGTGCCTATCGCGGTGGATACAGTGGCTCTTGGTGGACCTTTACGCACATTGACCCGATGATGTCGCGGACTTATGATGGCAAGACAAAGGCATTCCAAGCGATTGTTCTCGACATGTTAGCCGGTAAAATGTGGGTTGCCGCGCCGAAAGATGCCGTCAAAGTGTTGGTACTCACAGGAAATAGCACGCACCCAACATGGAGTCAAACCCCTGTCTATACGAACACAGCAACGTATGAATATATGGCACTGCGCGCTGTAAAAAAAGCCAGCAAACGTATCATTGCTCATGAATCCACCAGAGAACATAAATTGCCACAATTAGAAAAAGCCGATATTCTGTGGCTCGGATACGAGGAGATTTCCAGTTATGGACACTACCTCCTTTCCAGTGAAGTAGAGAAGAAGATCAAAACCTTTGTAAAAAAGGGTGGTATTGTCGTCGTTACAGGACAGGACAGCAGTATTGAGAAGCCGTGCGGTGTTGGGTGGCTACAAGGAAACCAGTTAAAAGGCGTTGAAAGCCCACCAACCCAACATTTCGCCGTTACTGAAAAAGGCAATTCCCTTTTCTCCATTCCCAACAAAATTGAGTCCGGCAAAATCTTTGTTGATGACGCATGGGTAGACTGGAACCGACGCGATGAAATTTTTGCGACTACCGAGGACACTAAGGAACTCGTTGTTGGGGTGAGACGGCATGGTAAAGGCTTATACATTATCACCAGTCTTCGTAACGATAGCCAATATACCACTTCCATGAACAAAGCGCTCATGGAAAATATCATGCATTATGCCGTCAGTCAGCTCAAGTAGAAAATTATCGTCGATCAATTTGTAGCAGGTCCTTTACACATCTATAAGAACTTCGCCACAACCAGTGTAATGTCATCATTAGTGCTTTCGTCCTGTTGATGTGCTTGAAGGTCAGACAGAATCTCTGCCTTTATCTCTTCGGGGGACAGATGACGTTTTTGTGATATGAGTGCTTTGAAACGGTCAAATCCATACATTTCAGAGTTAGGATTGAATGCTTCTGTGATCCCATCTGAATAAAGTACCAGTAGGTCGCCGGGATACCACTTGACTTCAGTGCTGTAATATTGCGTCGGTGTGTCGGTCATTGAGATACCGACCGGTAGAAACGAGGATTGTAACTCAAGGAGGTCACCATTCTCACTGTTGGCACCGTTCTGTTCGGCACGATAGAGGAGCATCTGCGGATGACCTGCATTAGCGAACTCCAACCGATTGTCAGGGTGAATGATAAGATAACAGCAGGTCATGTAGATAAAAGCTTGGGCATCCTCTTCTGTGACACGAGTAATGGCTTTCATGACTTCCGGCACAGAAGCGTCAAAACGGATCTGCGTTTGCAAGCAACTTTTCGTCATCGCCGCTACCATTGCCGAATGATAACCGTGCCCCATAACATCACCAAGGAAAATGGCAACGCTGTTATCAGCGAGCTCCAGATAGTCGTAATAGTCGCCTCCGACACTATTTGCGGGTCTGCAATATCCAGCGGAACTGACACATGGATGCGCGATTTCTTTATTCGGGAAAAGAGATTTTTGGACTTCAGCGGCAAGGCGCATTGATTCTTCTTGGGCAATTTCCTTACGGATAGCACTCATCTGAATCTCAAGGTCGCGTCGGATTTTATCGTTCAAGACTCGGAACATACCACTACCAATTCGCGGTTCCCGTGCCATAGCGTTGTAAAAGTCGCTTCTCGTGATCCTCAGAAATTGTGTAGGTTTTACTGTTTTAACTGTGGCACTCCGCGGTTTATTGTCAATCAGGGCAATTTCTCCAAGGCAGTAACCTTTCTCATTAAAAAACAATACTTCTGTTCCTGCCTTGATGATGCTGACTTCACCATCGACCAATAAGTAGAGCGAATCGCCTTCATCGCCCTCTTCAAATAGTGTCGAATAGGCTGGATAGGCGACTTCGTTGGCAATATGACAGATCGCTTTTAATTCCGTTTGTGGGAGTTCTGCAAATAGTTCCGTCTTTTGCAAAAATTGTAACTTCTCTTCTTCTGGTAGCATTATCAATTCAGCCTTTGACTTTTTGTAGAAAATGTGTTATTTTTAATGGATGTTTGGCTTGAAGGCTATACCAAAATATGCCCAGCAATTGCCTCCAATCACAATAAGTTGGAATCCCATGCGCGAACGTTTCGTTTGCGTTGCAATATGACAGACTTGTAAACTGCGTCCTAAATGATTTATTGGAAATTAGACGAAATTCACCAATATAAGTTGAGCACAATGCAAGTCGTGAGGATATTGTGCAATATGTTCAAATATCTATCATGACACAGAAAAGAGAATTATGTCAATAATTGATTTTTTTCGGGGAAAAGTTCTGCTCATTACCGGTGGCACAGCATTTTTAGGGCAACCGATGGTTGCAAAAATTTTAACTGCACTTCCCGATACACAAAAGATTTATCTCCTCATTCGAAGTCGCACTGATACTACGGGGAAGCACACTTCCGCTCAAGAACGTTTAGAAAATGAACTTCTCACCTCGGATGTTTTTGCCTCTCTTCGTCGGCTACACGGTGAAAATTTTGACGCATGGGCACAGCAGAAACTGGTGGCTGTTGAAGGGGATCTCACTCACGAGCACCTTGGATTCAGCGATGCGGAATACCAAAAACTCCAGAACGAAGTCCAAGTCTTTATTAATATCGCGGGGCTTGTAGATTTTGATCCACCTTTCGATGATTCTTTGTGGGGGAATGCTCTTGCGGCTAAACATGTTGTCAACTTTGCGAAAGGCTGTCGAGATGTCGTGTTTCTCCACGTTTCAACGGCGTATGTTTGCGGGGACAAGCCGGGACGGGTACCTGAAGAACTTCCACCGCTCTATGAACACTACGCGGCACAGCATCGCGAAAAGACAGGAATAGCTATCCCGGAAACGCTCTCTGAGGAAATCGAAGGGTTGCTTTCTCTGAGTACGGCTGTCCGTGCTGAAGTCGAGTCCCCTGAAAACCTCGCTAACCTTCAGCAAGAAGCGGAAGCACAGAAAAAAGGGACACGTAAGGGACTTGAGGCACTGGTTGAAGAACTGAAGGCAGAATGGCTTGAGGAACGTTTGGTTGAGGAAGGGTTGAGGCATGCACGCTCGCGCGGGTGGAACGATACTTACACTTACATGAAATTCCTCGCTGAGCAGATGATTATGGAATTGCGCGGTGAACTGCCTACTGCAATCGTGCGTCCGTCAATTATTGAAAGTAGCTTTGATGAGCCTGAACCCGGATGGCTTGGTAAGTTTCGGATGTCCGAACCTTTGATCGTCGGTTTTGGAAAAGGACGACTCCCGGATTTTCCAGCAGACCCGGATATAATTCTTGATATTATCCCTGTTGATTTTGTTGTTAACGCTATTTTGGCAGCCGCTGAGGCGACAGCGAGACGCGGTGGTATTGAAGTGTATCATGTCGCAACAGGGACGCAGAATCCGCTCTATTTTCGAGGTATTTTTGAGGCAACCTACGAATATTTTGTGAAATATCCAATGTTAGAGGATGGAAAACCGATTGCGGTACCCATCTGGAAATATCCGAGTTTAGAAGAATTTCAGCGGAAATTGGATAGCCGTATGCGTCTGGTTGACCTTGCCGTTCAGGCACTCGGTAAGCTTCCGATACGTGCCGCCAAACGAAAACGCCGCCAACTTGTCCTGAAACAGAGTGGTATCAAAGCACTCCTGCATTACATCAGAATCTACGCGCCTTATACGCGAACTAACTTTGAATTTGAAACGGAGAAAACCCAAGGACTTTACGACGTGCTTTCACCTACAGAACAGCAGCGTTTTAACTTCGATGTTTCACGGATCCACTGGAAGCGGTATTTCCAAGAGATTCATATTCCCGGTATAAAGAGACATGTGTTAAAAATTGAAGATGATACGGAAACATCTTCTGCTACAAAACAGGAGAAAGCAAGTTCGCAAGACGAATCTGAGGAGTCCGCTGCGGCACCTGAATGGAAATGTAATACAAGGAATGGATTTGATCTATTCCCAGACCAAATCCCCCCAAAAACGATCATAGACCTGATTAAGATACAAGCAACGCGCATTCCAAATAGAATCGCGCTGCAGATGGCAAACGAAAGCGGGTGGGAAGAGTATACCTATGCGGAGACGTATACCTTGTCGCGCCAAGTCGCGTGGCAGCTATGGGAAAGCGGTTTGCGAAAAAATGACCGCGTGGTGTTGGTCTCTGAAAATCAACCCGAATGGTGTATCGCTTACCTTGCGGCTGTTCAGATAGGTATCGCTGTCGTTCCTCTTGACGCGCAAACGCCTGCCCATGAAATTTTGGCAATTGCCGAGTTCACTGCTGCGAAATCGATCTTAGCTTCTGAAAGTGTATTAGAAAAACCGGATGCGGAAACCCTATCAACAACAGAGATGATGTTACACAACATCAACAGGAATTGTGAAATTGTGGGGGTTTCCGATGGTACGGAGAACAAAGCCTCAACTGCCGAGATTCCTGCCGATTTCCCGAATGTGGAAGTTTCTCCAGATACCGTTGCCTCGATTATCTTTACAATGGGGACCACCGTTGAAGCGAAAGGCGCAATGCTCACGCACGGCGGCTTTATTTCTAATGTCCAAGTAGTGGCTAAAGCACTTCCCCCAACAGACACCGAGCGGATCCTGTCAGCACTCCCGTTGTATCATGCATTGAGTTTTTCGTGTAGTTTATTGATGGCACTTTACAGCGGCACGACAGCGACCTACGTCAATGCCCTCCGTCCCACAACACTCCTGAAGACAATGCGTGAGGCGAAGACCACGGCTTTCATCGGTGTTCCGCGCCTTTTTCAGATGCTCCAGGGTACAATCGAACGACAAGCATCGCGAGCAGATACACCCGGTGAAACATTGGCAGATAAAGCACGAGCCGTCATGGGTGGGGAAATTCGCGTTCTCGTTAGTGGGGGTGCTTCACTTTCCGATGCGATTTACGATGGATTTCAGAAGTTTGGGATGACGCTTTACCAAGGCTACGGAATGACTGAAACAGCCCCCGTTCTCAGTGTCAATCCGTATCTAAAAAGCAAACGGGGATCGGTGGGACCAGCGGTAGAAGGTGTGGAACTTCAAATTGAGAATCCGAATAGCGATGGTATCGGGGAGATCATTGCTAAGGGACCGAGTACGATGAAGGGCTATTATCAGAATGCTGATGCTACAGAAAAAGCTATTCGCGATGGATGGCTCTACACGGGCGACTTAGGCTACATGGACGCGGACGGCTACCTCTATCTTACCGGGCATTGCAAAGATATTATCGTTCCCGCTTCTGGGAAAAACGTTTATCCTGTCGAGTTAGAAACTCTCTATCAGGATAGTCCGGCTATCTCTGAAATATGCGTCCTCGGCATTCCTTATGAAGATGAGTCCGATACGGCTATACATGCTGTGATTGTGCCGACAGCCTCCGACGAGGCAACGAAAACGGAGATCCAATACCATCTTCAAGCGCGAGCAAAGCAGTTGCCGAGCTACCAACAATTCCACAAATCCCATTTCTGGGATGATCCGCTCCCAAAGACCGCGGATGGGAGTGTAGATCGGCAAAGTCTAAGGCGCAGCTTGGAGTCGCATATTAAAAATATGGCAGACCTTCAGGAGGATTCCACTGCGGATGTAGATAGTGCTGAACCGAGATCGGACATACCGGAAGAAATCCTCACCACTCTCGCACGATTGGCACGTATGCCGACCCACCAAATTCAAAGCGGGAGTCGTTTGGATACCGATTTAGGGCTTGATTCGCTCACGCGGCTTGATCTCCTATTGGTTCTCGAATCCAGACTTGGTCAAACAATTCCCGATGCACTACTCGCTAATTTGGAGACTGTCGGCGATGTTGTCAGGTTAATAGAGACGTTCCCCACAGACACTGCAAAAACGAAAGATGAACTCCATGAAGACGGAAAGCCTGAGATCAGGCAAGTACCACGGTGGTATGCACGTGCCTTCCGCGCTGTGATTACCGGTATCTATCGGAACTATTTTTCATTGAAATGTTATGGGCTTGAGCATATTCCGCAGGGCAAACCCTATATTATTATGCCGAATCATACAAGTCACCTTGATACATTGACAGTGATTACTGCTCTCGGAACAAAAGCATACCAACTCTGGGTGCTCGCCGCCCGCGATTATTGGTTTGCGACGCGTTTTCAAGGTTGGTTTGCTCGGACGTGTCTTAACGCCCTACCGATAGAACGAGAAGGCAATTTTACCGAATTTCTCCAAGATCTCAGGGCATCGAACGAGGTGATGGCACAAAATAATGGTTTGCTAATCTTTCCCGAAGGCACACGCTCGCTTGATGGTAAACTTCAATCTTTCAAACCGGGCGTACTCAGTTTGCTCATCTACAGTCCTAACGTCCCGGTCATACCAGCTTATATTGAGGGGACCTACCACGCCTTACCGAAGGGTCAGAACTTACCCAAGAAACATCCTATTCGGATCGTTTTTGGTGAACCGTTTACCTTTCCACCGAAAGATTGGGAAGAGCAAGACAAAGTATCGATTGACCCTGACAGATACCAAGAATTCTTGGAATTGGCACAAAACCGCGTGGCTGAACTTGGGGTAACGCTTAGACAACAGGAGGAATTAAAAAGTCCCGAGTCTGAAACGTAGTGGAAGACGGCTCATCAAAAATATCGTGAAAGTTCCTAAAACCGTTCATCAAACCGCAAGGTATAATTAAAAAATCATGTCGGATCCGAACTCGAAACTTTCAAAAACAGTCGCATTTTTCGATGTAGACGGTACTTTATTGAAGTCCACGATTGTACACTACTACATTTGGATGCACTCTGCCCAAGCTCCATTCCTACTAAAACGCTTGTGGCTCGTTGGGTTTCTTCCGAAAATTGTTTACTACCTGATTTTGGACAGAATCAGTCGTCCCCGTTTCAATCAGGTGTTTTATCGTAACTATCGTGGGATGCGTGTTGCCGAAACTAAGCGGTTGTCCACTGAAATGTTCAAGGCTTATCTGCGTCCGAAGATCTTCCCTGAGGCGATAGCACAAATTCAGGAGCACAAGGAGCAAGGCATCGCTGCAGTTTTCGTAACCGGTTCGCTTGATTTCATCGTCCAGCCGATAGCGGACTACCTCGCCATTGATTCTGTATTGGCACCGCAACTTCATGAACAAAACGGACAATTCACCGGTGAACTGACAACTGAACCGCTCATCGGAGAGGAGAAGGCAAAGGCAGTGCAAGCGTATGCTGAACAACACGGAATTTCACTCGAAGCGAGTTATGCTTACGGCGACAGTCAATCCGATCTACCTATGTTGGAATGTGTTGGGAATCCAGTCGTTGTGAACCCAGGGAAAACGCTCCGTGAGAAAGCACTCGCTTCTGGTTGGGAAATGCACGAATGGCTATAGGTATTCCCGAAGCTTTGCTGGTTTGATGAAGTTTAATATATTTTAATAAAAAATGAGAGTTTAATAATAGATAAAAGGAGAATAACCATGAACGTTAGGCGTTATTTTGAGTCTCTGTCCGAACCAAAAGATACCATGTTTGTTGAAATTGCGGATCAGCACCGGTTTACCCGCCGTGGTGACGATTGGGTTAAATTTCGTGAAGATCTGATTGAACTACTGGAACAAACAATTTCTGAGGAGTTATCCAAAGACTTCGCGGAAGCGACAGCGGACTGGAGTTCGGAGAGTTAACATCTCTCTTATTTTCAAAATAAAAGGAAACAGCACCCCTTATGCCAGATCCAATCACCGCTGCACAAGCGTTAGAAACCGAAGGCAAGCTCGCCGAAGCCATCCAAGCCTACGATAGCATCCTCAGCACGACTGACGATACATCAACACTCACACTCGCTAATTTTCGGTTGGGGACAATCTATAGGACGTGGAGAGAACTTTTCACGGCGCAACGGTTTTTAGCGAAAGCGCATCAACTGTCACCAAGCGATACGGACATCCGAGATGCCATCGCTGAACTCAATCTGCATTTCTCAGAAAATCGGGAGGCGATCGCTGAGGAGATGTCTCGCAAAAACAGCGACCAAATTGTGTCCCTCTTCCGTATCGCTACAGGGATTAAGCTCATCACGATGGATAAGGCGGTTCAGGCGTATCCGTTGTTGAAGAGTCGCACCAAGATTTTTCCGAACGCCGCTGTCGCGAAGCACCTCCTCACCAATATCCAGATCACAGAGGAAGAACGAAACTCAGCAATTGATTTCCTGTTGGAGAGAGACTGGCTTGTCAGAACTGATATGTCCCTTTACACGATAGCAGAGATGGGGCTGTCCGCTTTTTATAGGGAGCTTGCGCAGTTACATGTCGCCAATGCGGCTTACTCGGAGGCGGTGGCGTGTTATGAGCAGGCGTATTGGTTGGATCCGTCGCAACATCATCCGCGCTACCAACAAGTTATCTGTCACGTTGAAACAGAGGCGTGGGATGCGGCAGTTAAGATTCTTACGCAACTTCCGACCGAAGTTCCAGAAGACGTAGACCTCGTGGCGTATCATACCGCTGTCGCACAGAGTTACCACCATATCTATCAGACGACCCAAGACGAGAATGCCAAACAGAAAGTGATCGAAGCGTGTGAGACGGTATTACGCTTGGACAAGAAGGCGAAAGAGATCTCGAAACTCCTTGCGTCGTATCAGGGTAAAAAGAGTTGGTGGCGTAGGTAGAACAAGTTGTAAAAGAAACGCGATTGACATTTTTTTTAACTATGGTATCATGGACATCGTTCCACTACGTTCCATTGAAGAAACGCCCAAGCAAAACCGCTTCCAGTAACGGGCGGGACCCCTGGGTGGGGACCCCGGTTTCTGGTGAAACTTCTGTTCGCCTCTAAAAAGGGCATACGTTCCACCAAGAACCTGCCCGAAATGAAATTATGCCTTAAATGGCATAATTTTGCTTCGCATTGTCCCTCAGGTCTCCTCTATAGGAGACCTGCGCAGAATGCTTTACATTTGGCGGGCAGAGTAAAAGCCCAATCGTTAAAAAATTTGTGGAGGAGAAATAATGCCAGCACGTTTAGCAATAGATGGCGGAACACCCGTTATCGCAGACGCTATCCCCGGCGGAATGCACGGGCCCAGTGTGATAGATGAACGCGAGATCAACGCTGTGACTGAAGTCTTGCGCAGTGGGAAACTTTTTCGATTCATTGAGGATTCAAATGTAGCCAGTTTTGAGAAGGAGGGAGCGGCGTACCTCGGTGCAAAACACGCCTTGATGGTAAACTCAGGTACTTCTGCAATCATCTGCGCACTGACTGGAGTTGGTATCGGACCTGGCGATGAGGTGATAGTTCCGGGCTATACCTTTATCGCAACCGCCGCTGCTATCGTCGGCGTAGGTGCAATTCCAGTCATAGCGGAAATTGACGATTCGCTCGGCTTAGACATCGCCGATGTGGAACGGAAAATTACACCACATACGAAAGCGATCTTACCGGTACACATGCAAGGTGTACCGTGTCGGCTTGAATCAATTGTGGAACTCGCGAAGAAGCACAATCTTCTGGTTGTTGAGGATTGCTGTCAGTGTATCGGCGGACAGTATAAGGGGAAATATGCTGGAACGTGGGGAGATGCAGGCGCGTGGAGCCTCAACTACTACAAGGTGATCTCCTGTGGCGAAGGCGGACTTGTCTTTAGCGATGACTACGATGTCTATGAACGCGCAGCATTCGCAGCGGAACCCGGCTTACCGATGTGGATGAG
>JAPOOP010000451.1 GCA_026713385.1 Candidatus Poribacteria bacterium
CACCTATCCATCCGACGAGGACGATAGCGAAAACAGTCGTAAACGAGCAACAGAGTACCTTGTTCCACATAGTTTTATTATAGCAGATGCTATTGTGGTTTGCAAATAATTGTAATCGGCGATCAGTTCTCAGGCATTGAAAAATTTGCTCCGTCAGTTGGTTATCAATGGTGCGGTTAGGAGTGAGAGAGAAAACAAAAAAGGCGCGCTTAAAAAGCGCGCCTACGAAAATAGCAATAGGTATTATTGCCGTTTAATGTCCGCCCAGATTGTTGTCAACTTCCCAACGGGTTCGACGGAAACAACTATATCTTGGATTTCAGCGAAGAAACTCGACTGATCGGTTGAGTCTTTGGGGTAGACGGTAACGGCAGCGTTCGTTGCATCGTCTAAGTGCAAGTTGAAATACGCGGAACCGCCGGACTCACCACACCGGTAAACGAGGACGTTCGCACCTTTTTGCAAATCAATTTCGACATCATGAAGAATCGTTTGCGCGGCACCCGTCCATCGGGAATTGTTGTACCACTTTTCGCCGTTAATCCATATCTGTGCGTAATCATCGTGTGCGGGTGACATTACGGATTGCATATCACTCGGTGAATCAATGACGAGAACACCGTAGATATCAACATTATTAGGGTAGGAGTCAGCAGCCGGATCGCCATCAGGTCTACCCATATTGTTTCCATCAGTGGGATCGATTTCAAAGACAGTCCACGCGCGGGTACCGCCGTGGTCGTCGCCCCATTCCACATCTAAGTCTTGCGTCATGAGCAAGCCGTCAAGTGTTGAGAGCGAAAATTGGTTGAGTGCGCCACCGGTGCCTTCTTCTATAAGATCGATTGGTGCTGAGGTGGCAAAACCGCCGTTGTTTTGATAGTTACCCTCGGGTCCGTACCACTTCGTAATCCACGCCGCATCACTGCGGTCTTCTCTCAGATCGTCACCGTTGGGATCTGGATCTTCTAAATGTTGGTCCTCGGGCAAGGGACCACCTGTAATGAGACCCGCCGCGAAGACAGCCTGTGAACCGCTGACAATGAGAGTAAATACGATCGCGATTGCGAGTGTTAAAGTGTAAAATCTTTTCATTTTGTATCCTTTTTTAGAGATTAAAAACTAAAGTGATTAGGCGGCGTTATGGTGCCTCCTAAGATGCTTTAATAGGTTATAAACGTTGAAATTGCGTTTAGCATTACAACTTAATTATTATAACACCTGGACATAAATTTGTCAAGGACATTATAAGGCGGTAGTTGGGTTTCACTATGTTCAACCAACCTACACTTCTGTTCGGTGGATTTCCAACTGCACCGACCGAGCCCGTGAAAAGGCGTGAATCAGCAAAAGGCGCGGCACAGTCCGTTCCTACAAGAGGTTTTGGAATTTGGAAATCAAAAAAGCCCTTGTTTTAGAAGGGGAGACAAGGACTTTGGTTAACTAATGATTCTGCTTAATATCTGCCCAAGTTGCTGTCGCCTTCCCCGTAGGATCAACTGGCAGAACACCCCGGACCTCATTGAAGAAACTCTTCTGATCTTTCGCCTTGTCCGGGTAGATTTTGCAGACTTTGTGCGTGTTATCGTCAAAGTGCATATTGATGTAGGCAGCACCGCCGGACTCGCCAACCCGGTAGAGCACAACATTCGCACCTTTCGTCAATTGGACTTCGATGTTGTAGTGTACTATCTGCGCGCCACCTGTCCATGTGGAATCGTTGTACCATTTATCACCGTTGACCCAAATCTGCGCGTGATCGTCGTGTGCCGGGGAAAAAATGGATTTCATATCCTTGGGTGCGTCAATCACACACATCACATAAGTGTCAATGTTATCGGCGGGACCGTCTCTATTCATATTATCTTGGCTCGCCACGTCAAGTTCAAAGACTGTCCACTCTCGAGTGCCGCCGTGCTTCTTATCCCAAGCCATTTTAACGGTTTGCGTCAGTTTCAAACCTTCAACCGTCGAAAGTTTGGGTTCCGTCAGCTTACCCTTGGTGCCTTCATCAATAAGGTCTCTCTTGGAGGAAACTTGGAAGGTTCCATTGTTTTCATAGTTGCCCTCGGGACCGTACCACAGACTGATCCATGTTTTCACATCGGAGTGGTTTTCTCCCAACTGTGCGCCCGGGGCTTCTGCCAGCCAGTCTTTCTCTTTCAAAGGACCATCTTTAACATTGACTTTGTGCTTCTGTGCGAATGCAATCTGAGAACTACTCACAATCAGCGCGAACATAATCGCTATTGCTATCGCAAATTGATACATTCTTTTCATTTTTATCTCCTTCTTTGAAAATAAATAGTTGAAAATACTGGATTAAACGGCAGTATAACCCAGATTCGTTCACAGGTTATGCAACGTGGAAACAATCCAACGTTACGATTAACTACCATAATATTTATACCGAAATTTGTCAAGAAAAAAATGATGCAAAAAATATAGCGAATTGCAGCACGCGATAGTGTTACAATCCGCTATATGTATGGATAGGGTTAGACAACGCGCCTATAGAACTTGTTAGGTGTTCTATTTGCGTTTAATGTCTGCCCATGTAGTTGCCAATTTTCCGACGGGATCCACAGCGAGGGCACCACGGGCTTCATCAAAGAAGCTCTTCTGGTCTTTCGCCTTGTCCGGATAGATCTCGACAGCGTCATGCGTTTTATCGTCAAAGTGCAAGTTCATATACGCATCACCGCCGGATTCACCACACCGGTAAAGCAGGACATTCCCGCCTTTTTGCAATTCAATCTCAACATTAAAGTCCACCTGTAGGGGAGCACCCGTCCAACGCGAATTGTTGTACCATTTTTCGCCGTTAATCCAGATCTGTGCATGGTCATCATGCGCTGGAGACATCACGGATGTCATTGCCTCGGGTGCCTTAATAACAATAATACCATAGGTGTCAATGTTATCCCCGGGACCATCTCTGTTCATGTGATGTGAGTCTGCGGGGTCAAACTCAAAGACTTCCCATCCTCGCGGTCCGCCATGTCCCTTATCCCAGCCGACATCAACGGTTTGCGTCAGTTTCAAACCATCAATCGTCGAAAGAGATTCCTGCGTCAGTTTACCCTTGGTGCCTTCGTCGATAAGGTCTTTTGGAGCAGAAGCACCAAACCCACCGTTGACTTCGTAGTTTCCATCCGGACCATACCACTTTGTGATCCAGTTTTTGTTATCTGAATGATCTTCATTCAGTTCTGGGGCTGGATCCGTTAACCAATCCTTCTCTTTTAGAGGACCATCTTTAATATTGACTTTCTGCGCGAAGGCAAGGTGCGAGATGCTCACAACCAGCGCGAACATAATCGCTATTGCGATCGTGAATTGACATAACTTTTTCATTAGAAATTTGCCTCCTTATAGACAGCAATTTGTAAGGCGATAGCAAATTGTGGAAATCTGCATGCTCCGCCATAGGTAGGGGTGAATCTATGGTAGGTTTCAGAATTAATCGGACATTCGGAAAAACCTAACGTTCGTGAGTGTCCGTGGGACTGGCACAAACTAAAAGTTTATGCTACAAATATGGTTCATCTTATTTATCGGTTCTACCATAAATATAATCTGGATTCACCAAGAAATATACACGTTATTAACTATTATAGATTTTTAACGAAAATTTGTCAAGTCTGTACCAAAGAAAAAATCGCCATCTCATCTTGATAGGACTTACGCACTTCACGGGTAGGTGCGGTTAGGAAAGCATACTAACACAAATTATGGATAGGCATCCAAAGCAGATTGCCATCTGGTGAGTTGCGCGACGCGCTGCTGCGCATCTGTTGGCACTTCAAATGGTCTGCCACGGGTATCAACAACCAATCCGACGACACCCCCCAGTGCCTCTGCTTCAACAACTTGTCCATTCCCTGCACCGACATCAAACCTTCGCGAAGGCTGGAGTTTTAAGGAGGCCTTCTCTCCCAATGGAAGTGAATAGAGCCGC
>JAPOOP010000457.1 GCA_026713385.1 Candidatus Poribacteria bacterium
CAGGAATTTCTGGAAATATCCGCTCGGTTGAATGCTGAGTGATATTTTTCGTGGCAAGCATTGTCCGTTGGGTTAAACTGAATGTAACCCAATAACCTACTAAAATCCTGCAAATCCTCTAATCCTGACAATCCTGATTCAGACAATTACGCACTATATCTGCAAAATGCGCCACAATATTACGAAAAACGCTCAATACACGAAACACCTCAGAAATCCGTGAAATCTGATAAATTCGAGATACAATCCGTTAATTTTATTTTCACATTCGTTTTTTCACGGAGAGACAGCATATTGCATCTCAGCAACTCACGTCCTGCCTATGCTCGTAAAATCCTCCGTGAAGCCTCCGTGAAAGTTAACGTTTCTGCGGAACATTTATCGGAAAATATACAATGATCCGTCCAGCACCGAAAAAGTTTTATGAAGGATATTGACCCGTATCACATTTTCATAGCAACTTTCATAGCAACCTTCATAACACTCTTTGATGAAAGTCGTCTAAAACCCAATCATAATGAGGGGCTATCCCCTTTCACGATACCTATTGATTTTTCAGCGTTGCTATGAAAACTGTGAAAATATCGTCAGATGTACGAATTTGGAGACATTTCAGGAACCATTCGCTTCACCCCTTTTCGTTGGCAAAGTTACAAACCGCATTGGTTTCGTGAATACTCTGAAATGCTTGCGTTTTTTCAGAGTAGCCTTTTACGCAGAAATGCCTAAAAGGCACGTCCCACCTTGATTCTTACGGTTTTTTACATAGACATTTTTCCGGTTTTACTCTGAATACTCTGAAATTCGCGCGTTTTCTCGTGTGCCAGCACGCTGCGTCCCCAACACGTTTCATCTAAAAAATTAGTTGTGAATAGGTTGATTTTGTGCTACACTATAGACAGCGATAAACTACCACATTTCATCGAAGGAGGAGTGGAGATATGGGTGGAATAGGCGGAATGGAGATATTTATAATCCTTGTCGTCGCACTCGTCATTTTCGGACCGAAAAAGTTGCCCGAGATGGGACGTTCGCTCGGCAAGGCTATCCGAGAATTTAAGAGTGCTGGTAGCGATCTTCAGGATGAATTGACAAAAACAGCAAATGAGATTGATAAAGAACCGGATCCGAGCATTAAACCTCCGAAACAGTCTTAACTGCAATTTCGTGTTCGTGAACACCGACTGCTGTCACAGGGCGCGATTCTATCACTGACAACGGAAAAAACGGGGCGAAAACCCAATCATTAAAAAAATGGAATCTAACGAAGTTGCAATGACTTTTTGGGAGCACTTGGAGGAACTTCGGCGCCGAATTATCATTTCTGCTATTGCAATCGCCGTTTTTACGGTCTTAAGCTTATCCTTCAGCAAACCCATTGAAAAGGTAATTAAGTTTCCTTTGGGAACTTCAATGAACACGCTGATCGCAAATGCTATTGATGCCATTGGTGGTTCTGAGGGATCGATACTGGGGTTTTTCGCACTCGCTTTGCGGTCTGGGACTTCCAGTGTCGACGCGATACTTATGAAGGTAGGTCCCTTGGAAGGTATCATGGCATACCTGAAATTAGGGATAACCACCGGTATTTTGTTGGCACTACCGATAGTTATTTATCAGATTTGGGCATTCGTTTTTCCAGCTTTGAGTCGTGAGGAGCGGCAATTCGCGATGCCGCTGTTTTTAATTATCGTCGTATTTTTCGTCTTCGGCGCCGCTTTTGCCTACTTTATTGTCACGCCGGTCGTCCTGCAATTTTCCGCACAACTGCTTCCAGAGTTACCCAATATGTGGGACCTGGAAAAATATATTAACTTTGTAACTCGCTTAATCTTAGGATTCGGGATCGCTTTTGAGTTACCGATAGTTATGGCGTTTCTGTCCCGTATCGGTGTTATTGATGCCCGGGGCTTCCGTGAAAAGCAAAGTTACGCTTTACTGGGTATCTGTGTCATGTCAGCCCTCTTGACACCCGCCGATCCAGGTTCAATGCTGTTGATGGCAATACCACTCTTTGTTTTATATCAACTCGGTATTTTTTTCGCGTACCTCGTCGAAAAGGAGGCAGAAATATAATGGCTAACGAGCCTTTGCAGGAACAACTCTCTTTGTTATACCAATTACAAGAGCGTGACCTGAAACTGTTATCAACCCACCAAAAACTTCAAGAGATCCCACGCAACATTGAGCAATTAGAGGCAGGGGTCGTACAGTACGAAGAAGATATGACGGCGAAATCAGCGGAACTCGCGGAGACAGAGAAAGAACAACGTTCCAAAAACGCTGAAATTGAAATGAACACTGTGCAACGCGAAAAATATCAAGATGAACAACGGACTGTTAAGACAAACGAGGCTTATGATGCACTCGAACGACAAATCGAATTTCTTGACAAAGAGGACGAGGAAGCGGAAGATACCATCTTAGTCCTTATGGAGAAAAGTGACCAACTCAAGGAAGAATTGGCAGCTTTGGAGGTTGAGGTAAATCGAGAAAAAGAGAAAACTGCGACTGAAACTGCGCAACTCCGACAAGAACTCCAGAATTTAGAGGCGGACAGGAATGAAGAGTTGAAGATGCGGAAGGCGTTTCTTTCTGATATTGAAAAAGGACTCAGAGACGAATATCACCGCTGGATGAAGGCGCAGTTTGAAAATCAGTCCGGCGCAGCACGCTCGAAAACTGGTTTCGTGGCACTCAGCAAAAATGGTATCTGTACCAGTTGTCGCATCGCTATTCAGCCCCAGACCCTCAAGGAAGCTCAAAAGTATCAGAAGCAGGTCTACTGTTCAAGTTGTAAAAGGTTGCTTTACGTCGAGCCTGCCACACCCGATGTGCCTTTTCCCTAAAAATGTAATCCATTCACTGACAACTCATAACTGACTGTTGATGACTATAGCACATATCTAAATAGGAGATACTCACAACCGATGCCCTTTTTTGTCATTGATGAGCAACCGGAAAAGCAGGTGTTTGATGGCGCAAGTATTCGCACACTTCACGGTGAAAAAGTAATGATGTCCTTTGTCAATCTACTACCTCATAGTGTTGTTGCTGAGCACAGTCATCCCCATGAACAGATGGGAATGGTACTCGAAGGGACCTTTGAGCTGTCCATTGACGGCGATTCTCGGATACTCAAAAAGGGTGATGCCTATCTTATCCCTTCCAATGTAAAGCACAGCGCGAGAGCGTTTGAAGAGACCGCTGTTGCTCTTGACATCTTTAGTCCGCCACGCGAAGATTATAAATAAATCATGAAGACGTATCGCGCCATTCAGGAACTTCAAACAACCGGCATTGTCACTGCCGGAATTAGTCTGCGGACGGGTGGCGTCAGCCAAGCACCTTACGTATCCTTGAATCTCGCTGAGCATGTCGGCGACGATGCGAATGCAGTTGCAACTAACAGGAAAATCCTTTTTCAGGAAACCGGTTTAAAGGAGTTGCGGTATTGTCGCCAAGTTCATGGCAACTGTGTTATGGACGTAGATGACACAGCCGGAGTCTCTCTTGGAAACCTACCCGATGTAGATGCTCTTGTCTCCGCGCAGCGCGGCGTGGCGTTGGGCATTTTTACGGCGGATTGTGTGCCTGTTTTCATCCTTGACATTGAAACGCCAGCAATCGGTATCGCGCATGCAGGATGGCGTGGCACTTTCGCACGAATTGCCGTGAACACGTTGGCACGAATGAAAGATAGTTTCGGAACCGTTGCGACAAACTGCAGAATTCATTTGGGGCCCTCTATCCAGAGATGTTGTTATACCGTCAGTACGGAATTGCTCACGCAATTTGCCGAGCGTTTCGGCAGCATCGTCCAAGATGGCGAAAACCTGAGTCTACAGGCTGCCAATGTTAACCAATTGGTTGAAGTAGGTTTACCCTCCACTTCCATCTCAATATCCCCACTTTGTACCGCGTGTCGTACAGACCTTTTTTATTCACATCGGGCTGAGAACGGGCAAACAGGTAGGATGATCTCATATATCCAACTCAATACCGAAAACTAAACCTATCTCACAAGTCCTGAGGCGATTTCGGAAATGAATCCTCAGACGAAAAATTTGCTTTTCTTGGAAAAATATAGTATCATTAATATATAAATATATATTCAAAGGCACGAATAAAGAAGCAACAGTATTACCATTGCCCGCAGTCGAAACCTCACTGCAATTTGTACCGTTATTTTCCTTAGATATTCCAATCCGCTTTGGGCGATGATTTCTTAAACTCATTGTTAGGTGACAATTTGGCGTCCGCCGGGAAGAATTGAAGATGCGTGTGCTCTTCGCAACCTTATCAATCGTTACGGGTTTGATCGGGCTTGTTTTTATTATTCAAGGTGGCAATCACCCTTCCAAGTATCAAGAGGTTTTGTCCGAAAACGCGAGTGCGGTCCAAGTCACGCAAGTTTATACGGAGGCAACGCATAAGATAACCGTTGGTATTGGGATTGTTAGTATAGCCGTCTTAGTCGCTGTCATTGGCATACTCTTTCACGCAAGCAAGCCTTTAAACCCAGATCCGCCATCAACTGAAACAGACAATCTTGAAGGTTGACAAACTCTTTTAATCGAACCAATTTTGGAATCGAAACATTATGGAATCGAAAAATTGAACTCGATTGTCGATAATCTTTCCAGGATCAATGAACGTATTGCCAGTGCCGCAGAACGGAGTAAACGCACACTCGATTCAATAACGCTCGTTGCTGTTACGAAAGGGCGTTCAGTCGCGGAAATTCGGACGGTTCTCGCCGCAGGTGCAACGAATATAGGCGAAAACCGGGTGCAGGAAGCGCAACAGAAGTACGCTCCAGTCAATTCATTCGTGGATACTGCAGGTACCGATTCCAGTGATAATACATGCCGATGGCATCTTATTGGACATTTGCAAAGAAATAAGGTTAAAACCGCATTGGAGATGTTTTCGCTGATTCATTCAGTTGATAGTTTGCGGCTTTTAGCGGAGATAGCACACCGCTCTGAACAACGTTCACAACAAACAGATGTTTTGATTCAGATAAATACGACTCGCGAAGCAAGTAAACACGGATTGGCAGCGGATGATTTGCTTCAGTTCGTTGAAGACGCACAGGCATATCCGGCAGCGCACATCGTTGGGTTGATGACAATGGGGCAGTTAACACCTTCGCCGGACGCAAACCGTCCCGCGTTCGCTTTGCTGAGATCGCTTGCTGAAAAATTAGAGGCACAGAAATTCCCTGGGGTTACCATGAAGTATCTTTCTATGGGAATGACAAACGACTTTGAAGTCGCTGTTCAAGAAGGCGCGAACCTCGTTAGAATCGGCAGGGCGATCTTTGAGGTTTCAGAGGAATAGCCATCAGTTCTGAGTTGCCTCGCAGTGAGAGTTAAAGAGGGTTCTGATAGTTCTGACACCTTGCTGGTGCAGGTATCAATCTCGTTCTGATTGATAACTACTAAAAAATACCATCGAAACTGTAGCCCGTAATGAAATGGAGGGGGTTTTTGCTTGGGTGTTTCTGCAGTTCTACGGAAAATCGCGTTATGAGTGAAACCTACCTGAACGAACCGCAAGGAATAATTAAAAATTTAGGTGTAATCGGCGTTGGAAAGATGGGCGGTATTATCGTCCGAAGTATCGCTGACACGGTATTTCCCGCGAAACAGATCTGGGTTACTGATATTGATGACATCCTCGTCCAGCAGCTCTGCGATGAAAAAGGGACTAACCGTGCAAGCAATATCGCTGCCTTGGTGGAAAATACCCAAATGATTCTCTGTGCTGTTACGCCGCCGGTAGTTCCACACGTCTTGCCACAGGTCGCACGTGCCCTATCATCACCGCAATGGCTCATTAGCATTGCAGCGGGCGTTACGACCACAACGCTTGAATCCTATTTTGACAACGCTCCGCCTATCGTTCGAGTGATGCCAAATATCTCGGCATCAGTGGGGGCTGCAATCTCGGTCCTAACGGCTGGCAGGGCAGCGGATCAAGAGCATATTGAAATAGCACAGCAAATTTTCAACGCTTGTGGTATCTCTTTAGTAATGGACGAGCGTCATCTTGATGCCGTCACGGGGGTAAGTGGCAGTGGTCCCGCCTATGTCGCGCTCTTCATCGAAGCGTTAGCGGATGCAGGAGTTCATGTCGGTTTACCTCGGGCGGATGCACAGAAACTCGCCACCCATACAGTCTTAGGAGCAGCTACGATGTTAGTTGAAACGCAGGAACATCCGGCTGTGCTCAAGAACCGTGTTACCACACCAGGCGGGACAACCGCCGCCGGACTGCACGCTTTAGAGCGAGGTGGTTTACGAGCAACTCTCACAGAAGCTATCCTCGCTGCGACGGAGCGTGCAAAGGAACTTGGCAATACGTAATCAGTTTGTGAGTTAACGGGACCGAAATAATGAATATGCTCGCGTGGTTCATCAGTGAACTGCTTGAAATTTACACAATAGTGGTTTTCGCGAATGCCATACTTTCTTGGTTTGTTGTTGGCACTCAAAACTCAGTCGTTAGGCAACTCTACTGGTGGACAAGTCGCATCGTGGATCCAGTTTTGAAACCAATTCGGAATGCACTCGGACCGGTGACTCGGAATTTTGGTATTGACATTTCACCTTTTGTGCTGATTCTTCTGTTACAATTTTTGGCTCGTATACTCTGGTGATAGATAGAAGGATATGCCAATCTGCTTGATACAGTAAAAACTGGGAGACGGTTCGCACGAAAAAGCATAACCTCCTCAAATGTCCGCTTGTCGGGTTGACAAGCGAGCACAGAAATCACAATACGAAAAATATGAGAAAACGAAATTCCACCGCAAAAAGCACGACACGTAAACGCGGTAAATCCACGAAGCTGAAAGAGATACCTCAGTTGACAGACCGCGAAAGGGAAAATGCCGTTCTGGAAATTTGGGGAAATGCCAATGTATACCCGCTCGCGAGCAAAAAATCTAACACTGTAGAGCGCAGCGCAGTCAAGGCGAACGCTACGCAGTCCCGTCACTCCTCCCAGACAGAAACCTATGTCCTTCGCGAGATGCCTACCTCCGTTGACGCACTCACTCTTAACACACTTTGTAGAAAAGTTTGTCAGGACATCTTCCTTAAAGCAGAGTTAATGCAAGGACATCATGTCACATATGTGCCCGCGTGGGAAACCTACCCCCTTTGGATTGAGGAACACGTTATTGAGGCTGCAAAATCTAAAACGCCAATCAAGTTATCTGTCCTCCGAAAGCGATGTCGTGCCCGACATAAACAGGAATTAGAAGTCCAAAAACAGAAATTCCATCAACTCGGGATCTTCGCGGATTGGGATACTTCACAGAAAACCCTCGAATCGCGACAGGAAGCAAGACTTATCGCGCTTATTAGTCGACTCCGAGATTCTGATTATTTGCATGACTTGCCGCAGTTGAGTCCATGGTGTCCCAGTTGCACCGTCCCCATCAATGAGGCGAATCTCCTACAAATACCAACACACACCTTGAATGGCTATGTAAAATTTCCTTTCAATGTTGGGTTAGAGGAATTTGGCATTAATGTTTTCTTCTGTCTCCAAATGCCACACCTTTGGGAAATAGCAGGAATTATTGAACTTGGAATTACTGACAATACTACCTATTGGCTCACCCAATGGCAAGACGAATACCTCCTTTTTGCGGAATCGCAGCTCAAACTTTTTACGAAACACCTTCCAAAAGGACAACCCAAACCGAAACCTGTCAGAGAAATCAAAGCCTCTGAACTCGCACAATGTGCTGTGGCACATCCACTATTTCCGGCAAAAGACTTAAAGATTACGCTCATTCCTGAGACCGTAGCGACAGATGCTGCCCGCGACAAATCAATATCTTCCTTAGAATCCGGTGTTATGCCCTTAAATCCTGCACATCATCAACCCAGTTACAACATCGCCCAAGCGTTAAAAATGAATACTATGCCTGTTTTTGATGAAACCGGCAGGTTCACTGAAGAAGCTGGGCAATTGTGTGGTTTGTATCTGTTTGATGCTGAGAAATTTATTGTTCCACAATTGGAAAAAAGTGGCTATCTCCTCAATACACAGAAAGGCGAGATGCATGAGCCGCACTGTCCACGCTGTAGAGAATTGGCTGTGTTTCGTCCGTGTTCAAAATGGGTGTTCTCTATCTCCGAAAATCACGCCACTACCCAACTACTCAACGCCCAAGAGTATTGGGATAATTACGGCGACACGGATCATAAAGATATTCGCAATGTACAAGATGATGTCCTCAATTTTGGAGATTTGCAGGTTTCAGCACAGCGCCAATGGGGAATGCCACTTCCAATTCTTCTTTGCGACCAGTGTGATGAACCGCTTACTGATAAAAATACTCTCAATGCAATCCGAAATTCTATACAACGAGGGTTTGAATTCTGGTTCCGATTGAGCGTTGAGGAACTTTTACCTGTCGATACACGGTGTCTAAACTGTAATTCAAGTGACTTTCGCAAGGAAGCGACTCTTATTGATAGTCATTTCGCCAATTTACTTCAAATCATTGACAATTCTGATTTCAAGAAACCACTCGGTGGGCACACCAGTGTTATGTTTGTACCACAATCTGACACAGTCGATTCAAAATGGACAAAGTGGTTAGCCGAGATCAGTGTTATCTCCGCCGCACTTAGCAGAAGCCGCCCAATTAAAGAAAGCCAACCTTTTAAGCAACTAAAGCTTAATACAATGCCGAAAGTTGGTGCGGAAATACAGGTAGAAGACGCATTTCTCAACAAATATCCAGCTGACGTGGCACGCTTGGTGGCAATAACGCCTAATGTCGGAACAGAGCCGGTTAACGCCAAGCAACTTGATAAACTCGCAAAGGAGTATCTTGTTCAATATCGGCAATTCCATGAACTATTAGAGAGTATCGGTAATTACCTCTACCATGTTGGGCAAGATTCTCAAAGTAGAAACAAAACAGAATCGGAAAATGTATCTCAGGAGAAACGTCAAAACGAAAAACATGGCGGCAAACGGGGAGCTGAGATCGGTATCTCTGATACACAGACGTCTACTAATCTGGAGGCACAGCCGATAGAAGGCGCAAGTGCCGCGACTCTTGATAAAATTATGCCGATTGATTCGTTGGCGATAATCGTTACCTCTCGACTTTTACAGAATGTACAGCAGGCTTACCAAGATGGGAATTTCCATGAAATGTGGACATTGTTAACCGGTTTCTGTGAAGATGATCTCCGTTTTTATGTCCGCACCATGGAATCGCGTCCTGCTAAAACTGTACATGTGGCGCAAGCCACCTTGTTACAAATCGCGACCGCGCTCCTGCAATGGTTGGCACCCTTGACTCCTTTTTTGGGGGAACATTTTTATCATCTTATTTCTCCAGAGGGTATAACCGGCAACCAAAGCATTTTTCAGAGTAATTGGCACCTACTCTCACCTATTACCGGGCAAGCTCTGCATGTTTCCGATATAGAGACGAATGATGCAAAAGCGGAATGGGAGGTGCTTAAAAATGCACACGACGCAGGATCCTAAAAAAAATACATGGCAGACGCTTCTACCCTTAATCGGTGTGGCGATTCCAGTGTTGATAGTAGATTGGGGAAGCAAATGGCTGGTGCAGAACCATATCGCTCAGGTTACAGAGGTGATTCCAATTATTCCCGGTTTTTTCAACCTACGGCACGATAGGAATACAGGAGCCGCTTTTGGCGTACTTGCTGGACATAGGGTCTTACTTATTCTCATTACTATTTTCGCTTTAGCCTTCATTTTTGCCTATTATCTTCGATTTAGAGAGAGTCGTTGGATGCAAGTCGCTCTTGGTTTTCTACTCGGTGGTGCTGTTGGAAACTTCATTGATCGGCTCTATTTAGGTGAGGTGGTCGATTTCCTTCAATTCGGCATAGTTGACAAAGGACTCTTTTGGCCGACCTTTAACGTTGCGGATATTTCTGTCTGTATTGGTGCCGGGATGCTAATTGTTTACCTTTTTCAAAACCGAGACCAAAATCAGGAAACTTAACTTTTACCCATTTGTGTGCCTATTTGAAACCAATAGGGCAGCCGAGACGGGTATAATTTATTACAAAAGACCGTCACGACTCCTAATTGCACTGCGTCTGACAGGCTACCCGCCCGTAATGAAATTATACCTTAAATGGCATAATTTTGCTTCGCATTGTCCCACAGGTTTCCTCTATAGGAGACTTGCGCAGAATGCTTTACATTTGGAGGGCTTTTTGCTTGGGCGTTTCTTTAGTCCAGAAGGACATAATTAAAAATGTGTAAATTGAGTATTCGATTATTCTTGTTTGGCTTAATCTTTCTTTCCTTAGGGATTCCACAGGCAAAAGCGCAAATTCAGTCCGAATCCCCCGACTCGGAGACAGAACAAACAGAACCCGAAATATATAGCGAGAGTGCTTTGCGACGGTTTGAGATCGTTACTTTGAGTTCTCTGCCCTTTACCGCGATTCACAGTTACGTGGTCATGCGTGGGGTAAAAATGTTGCGTGAAAATCAATTCGCGCCTGAATTGTCCCCGCAGGACTATCGCATAATTGGCATCGGTGCTGTTTCATTCTCTGTCTTTATTGGGATATGGGATTGGTTGCATACGCGTAATGTTGATCGATCAGCACCGCTCGTACCTGAACCAGAAATACCTCCACCGTCTGAAGATGAGGATCCTGTGGAGGGGCCTCTTACACGGTTGTCCGAAACGGAACCCTATGTAGCGAGATATAGAAATGAATCGTTACACGATTCGATGAATAAAGGACTAAA
>JAPOOP010000463.1 GCA_026713385.1 Candidatus Poribacteria bacterium
CGATTTTCTGAGTGACACGGAAACCTTTACCACTGTTCCCTGCCACCCTGACGCACATACCAATATCCTCTTCTCCTCCGGGACTACTGGCGAACCGAAGGCGATTCCATGGACGCACACCACACCGATCAAATGTGCTGCGGATTCCTATCTACACCACGACATTCACGCCAACGATGTGTTGGCATGGCACACAAACCTCGGTTGGATGATGGGACCGTGGCTCATCTACGCCAGCCTCATCAACAAAGCCACTATCGCCCTATATGATGGCGGGTCTCCGACGAGTCGCGACTTCGGAGTTTTTGTGCAGAACGCGAAAGTCAGCATGCTCGGTGTTGTACCTACCCTCGTCCGCGCGTGGAAAAACACAGAATGTATGCGCGGGCTGGATTGGCGCGCGATCCGAGCCTTCAGTTCAACAGGTGAATGCTCTAATCCAGAGGAAATGCTTTACCTCATGTCCTTGGCGGGTTATAAACCGGTGATAGAGTATTGCGGTGGCACAGAGATCGGAGGAGGGTATGTCACCGGCACGCGGGTTCAACCTGCTGCACCTTCGACCTTCACAACGCCAGCACTCGGTTTAGATTTCCTACTTTATGATGATCATGGAAACCCCTCTGACAACGGCGAAGTTTTCATCGTCCCACCCTCCCTTGGTCTATCCACGAGCCTGCTCAATGCTGACCACGATGAGGTCTACTTTGCAGGAACACCGCGATCGAATCTACGCCGCCACGGCGATGCGATTGAAAGGTTAGGCAGCAAATTTGAAGACGATCCTTGGCTTACAGGGATGAAATATCGAGTCCATGGTCGTGTTGACGATACGATGAACTTAAGCGGTATCAAGGTGAGTTCCGCAGCGATTGAAGAAGTCCTTAACGTTATTGATGGAATACAGGAAACAGCCGCGGTTGCTGTCTCACCAGAAGACGGCGGTCCGAGTCAACTGGTCATCTATACTGTGCTGGTAGCATCGGAATCTGGGAAACCAACAAAACAGGAGATTCATGATACGTTGCAAGTCGAACTCTCCCAACATCTCAACCCGTTGTTCAGAATCCACGATGTTGTCATCGTGGATGCATTGCCACGAACCGCTTCTAATAAGGTGATGCGCCGCCTTTTGCGCGACCCATCGGAGTGAAAAGTTGAGTTTCACGTCCATTCGGCTTCAACCCACGATCGCATCCTAAATCTTCTCGGACTTGACAATTTTTCAATAGCGTGCTACTATTTTGAAAATTCACGCCAACAAATGGAGTCACGTCATGCAAGAGAAACAGTTCAAAGTTAGAGCGGCACATTGCGATTATCGCGCAACGGAGGAGGAGATTTATCAAACACTCTGCCGTATCACTGATCCGCTCACCGAGGCATGGAAACCGATTGAGACCGCTAAGAAGGTGGTCATGAAGCTCAATATGATGAAACCCGCTGAGCGTATTATCTACTTTGAGGGGCGTCGCCGAGAATTGGTAGACGATGCGGTTTGTCGTGCCGTGTTGCGGTTAATCAAGGAACACACCACTGCACAGTTGGTCGCTACTGATACGAACCCGTATACTCACGGGCATCGGATGCCTCCGGGTTTCAACTACGAACATCACCTGAAAGAGTTCGACGTGCAGTTCGTCGATTCCAATCTGCCTCCGTTCAAGGTTTATGATGTCCCCGGCGGTGGTTCAATGTTCGATCGCTATACACTGAGTGCCTGTTTTGACGATGCGGATGCAGTCGTCTCTGTGGCGAAAATGAAGAATCACGCCTTCATGGGCATCACCTTGTGCACCAAAAACCTGTTCGGGTTGCCACCGATGCTTCTCCCAGAAGGCAGGACACGCAGTTATTACCATCATCTCATTCGACTCTCCTACGTGCTCCCGGATCTGGCACTCATTACGAAACCGTGCCTTAATATCATCGACGCGTTGACGGGACAGTGGGGACGCGAATGGGGCGGTGTCGGCAGAATTTGTAACGCACTCATCGCGGGGGATCATCCAATCTCCACTGATACCGTTGGTATGCACCTGATGGGACACGACCCACAGTCCGATTGGCCCACACCTCCGTTCAAACGGGATCGCAACCATATCCTCATCGCGGCGCAGCGCGGATACGGCACCGTCAACTTGGATGAGATCGATTGGGAGAGCGAAGTCAAGGCACCCTTGGCGGAATTCGATTCTGTCGAAACGGATACGTCAGAGACGGTCGCTAACTGGCGGCGCACGACGTGTGAGCAAGGACTGGTTTACCTCGAAAACCAGAAGGCACTCATTGATCGGTATCGTAACGACTTCATTTACATGCAAGGCGGCGAAGTCGTTTGGAGTGGACCGGATCCATCAAATCTCGGCAGCCGCCGACAGTTGAGTGGTGATAAGAAGGATAGCGCGCTTTGGCTCAAACTTGTCGATGCTGAAGAACATGAAGGCGAACGTTTCGATGTCTATGAAGAGTGTCTAAAACCCTTTGCGGCGTAATTGCCGTTGTCTGAATCGCGGATTATCACAGATGACGCGGATGACGCGGATTTTAAGAGGCTTTTTTATCTCACTTGATGCTCTTTAGATCCGTAGGGACAGCATCTGGACAGAAAAGGTCAAGAGCACCCCAAAAAAGCCCCGTAGCGGTGGCATTTGTATTGTGTTTGAAGCAAGGAGAGATCAAAATGGGTATCACCGACGCGGAAAAGAAACAATTGGATGAACAGGGATGCATCGTCATTCCTGATGTACTTTCCGACGAGGAAATTAAGGTTTACAGAACCGATATACTCAGATTGGCAGAGGAAGAGAAGCAGAACGGATTGGCGCGTCAACACACCGACGGGCATGGTCAGCATGTCCGTTGGTTGGTGAACAAGGGTGAGATGTACGAACAATTGGTCGCTCGCCCTAAGGTGATGCCCTACTTTGAACATCTGCTCGGTCCCGATTACACGCTCAGCACGCTCACTTCCAACATCATTGATCCGGACGCGCCGGATGGTGGCTACCATGTCGATAGCGTGCTTGGATCGATGCCGGAGCCGCTGCCGAGTTTTCCACTGGTTGCCAATAGTCTCTGGTTGCTCGACGATTTCACACCGGAGAACGGTGGGACGCGTCATGTGCCCGGTATCCATCTTCAGCGAATTAAGCCGCCTCCGGGGACTACCCACCATCCCGATGAGGTTCGGCTCTCCGCACCGAAAGGTTCCGTGTTTCTCTTTAACGGTGCGATTTGGCATTCCGCGGGTGCTAACAGAACTGATCAGCAACGAATCGCGTTAATCTGTTTCTGTTGCCGTTCTTTTGTCAAACCGATGTTCGATTTCGTGCATCATCTCAAGTCGGAGGTCGTCGAACGCGCCACCCCGACCATGCGCCGCATCTACGGCTTCGATTCCCAACCCCAACCTCCAGATCAGCCTACGCGATAATCGCATTTCATTATGCCATATTCTCCTTGCTGACAAAGGCTTTGGAAGAAACCACACGCAGTTTTCCCTGACTTCGCTAACAAAACTGTAACGTTAATTGGAGCCTTCACGTTAAAATTTAATGCGTAAGCTTTATCCTCTGTTTTTGTATGATTAGTATAATTGGCGTGGGAAAAAATTCCTTTAATAGAAACTCGTTATTCGGGAACCGAGTAACCCCTTTCCGGAAAGGTAAACAGGAGGAGATTCTATCATGACTATGGTAACCGTTCATTGGCAAAAATGTATCAAAAACTCCCTCTGGTGCCCATTCAATGAAAAACTCTTAAACGATGGCCGCCTTGAGGCACGTCTCGGCGACTATAGTGTCGGTATCAACGGGATCTATATCATCTGGACGGGAACCGACAACAATCGCACGGTCCTTAAAGTCGGAAGCGGAATTATCAAAGATAAATTGGCAGCGGATCTCAAAGACCCTGAAATTCAGGCTCATAAACCTGCACGATTGTATGTCACGTGGGGCTCTACCTTATCTACAATTGGACCAGAAAAGATACAAAAAGGGATAGAGAAGTTTCTTGGAGTCGTCTTTAAGCCGAAATTGGCGGAACATTTACCTGATGTTGACCTTGTAATGGTCAATCTGCCTCGGTGGAATAAGGCGGTGCCTCCACTTTGAGAAGCAGAAATAACCCCTATAGCCAAACTGTTGGATTGGGAAAAGAAAATCTTACCTGAAAGCGGAGAAGTGTCGTGGA
>JAPOOP010000427.1 GCA_026713385.1 Candidatus Poribacteria bacterium
GCAGACGACGCGACGAAACCGAACGCCAGTATCAAAACTAAAATTTTCAAGGAAAATGTCCATGTATTAGACAACATTACTAATTTTCCTCCATTTAAATCAAACTAAAAAACATTCAAATATCGAATAGCGTGGGGCAGTAGGGATCCATGCCCCTGCACACTTCACATCGTGTGCTTCATTATTAAACAGCAAGAACAGATTTTCAGGGATGAAATCTATTCTGAACTAACCTTTAGTGCGTATCTTTGAAGCCTACAGGGTTAGGGAAACCTCGTCTACCCGTAAAGGCAGATGTCTTCAGAACACGCTTGGAAATTTGAGTTTGGGTTCTCGCTTTACAACGGTGTGTAGCACATCGCTATAGATTGAGCCAAACCACTTATATAAACGTTGTTATTACTTGTAAATACATTTTGAAAATTTTGTTGGGTATCTCGATCATCACGATCTAACGTACAGTTAGATTGTACCCCAACTTGCTTTTTTTGTCAAATTTTCCTTGAAAAATGTATTTGGAACTGGAGCGTTCCGATTCTCGGTTTTTTGACGAGAACTCGGTCTCCATATTTCTATGCCCTTCTTAACACTCGTAATTGTAAAATAGTTACGAAAAAAAGGCAACATCTTTTCCGCATATCGGAATTTTGCCGAAATTGGGTATTTTCGTCAAGTATTTTCCTTCAACAAAACGCGAAAAGTGCGTATTTCGGCATTTCGCGGTTGAATTGGTATTAATTATAGCGTAACAAATGTTTTTTGTCAAATAATTTTTGTCAGAATCAGGATTTACAGGATTTTAGGATTTGCCTGTAGGACGGAATCGGAGTGTTTATTCCATCGAAAGCGGCGAGGTTGGGCATAGGTCGTCTGAATCGCGAATTACGTGAATTTCACAGATTGCGCGAATTTTTTATTGGTTTCCGTTGGTGTTTGTTGGTGTTTATTGTCTAAACTGGGATTTGAGGATTACGGATATAGCACTCCGCTGGAGTGCACTTCTGCCTATATTCCATCTTCTATAGACATATCACGTCTCATGAAGATTAAATACTTAATCTTCATGAGACCGCACTTACCGTTTTGGGACCGACAGCCGAATTTGCGAAAGCTCTACAACTATGCTATAATGTCTCATAGGAGGCATTCCACCATGACAGCAGACCTTGCCATCGCACAGTTACTTTTAAGTACACTCCTTATCGGTGTTACGTTAATATGGGGCTTCTTTCGGTATCGACAGAGCGGTTACTGGCGGCGCGGTACGCATAACAAATTGCAGGCGTATCTGCTCTGGATCGTGAGCGCGCTGATCGCGGTCGGCTGCTTCTTTCCGTTAGCACACCTCTATACAGAGCACCTCTGGTTCGAGAAGGTCGGATACGTCAATGTCTTTTGGGGACTCCAGAAGGTCCGGTGGGGCATCTTCGGTGTCTGTTTCATTGTCGCTGCTGGATTTATGAACGCCAACACCGCGATCGCACACATATTGTGTCCAGAATCCCGCGAGTTTCGACGATGGACACATACACAGACCTTCTCTTTCCATCGGGTGGTGATCTGTATCACACTGATTGCGGCACTCCTGCTCGCAATACCGATGCTCCTGTTGGACGATGTAGTGCTTCGGTACCTGAATCAGCCCGATGTCGCAGCAGTGGACGGATCTCTCCATTTCGGGATGGACCGAAATTTCTACCTCTTCAGTTTCCCGCTCCACCGATGGGTGAGTCTCTGGGTAGAAATAACCGTGTGGATAACGTGTGTTGTCGTCGGGTTGCTGTATCATTTCTACTACCGGCGGGACGCACACACGATGGCGCGTGTGAAGCGACACATCATCTTCCACGGCTCGGTTTTATGGCTGTTGCTGCTGATCGTCGGAGGATGGCGGAGCCACGTGAACCTCTGGGACAAGGTTTATACGAAGCCACTGACGAACGGACTACGGACCCTCCACGGCTTGTTTTACGTGGACTTTCACCTTGCAGGTGCCACAAAAATTTACTGTGGCGTTCTGATCGGCATCGCAATTGTTATCGTGATTAACATTTTCTGGCGGAAACGGCTGTTGTGGTATGTAACCGTGGCGGTGTGGGTCTTGAGTTACGCGCTGCTGATTCACGTATATCCATTGGGTCTGCACGTGGCGCGCATGCGTGTGGAACCGTTTCTCAAGGAGGGACGCTACCTGCAGAGGCATATTGAAGAGACACGCCGCGCCTTTGATCTCGACGAGATTGTAAGAGTCGACCGCGAGCCTGGGATTGCAACGCTGGAGATGATAACGGAGAACGACGAAGTTAAGAAGAATATCCAAATTTGGGATCGACGCGTACTGTATGAGGCACTCCGAGAGACACAGATTAAACCGCATTACAACTTCCACCCCTATACCGATGTTGACAGATATACAGTAAATGGTGAATATCGGCAAGTCTTGATAGCCGCCCGTGAAATTGATCCCGGTGACGAGATTACAGGGTGGGACCGCCTGAAAACGGATCTGCGGTCATTTACGCACGGTTATGGTGTGTGTGTCGCACCCGTGAACGAGTTCGTTGGCGAAGGTTTACCGAAACTCTGGGTTAAGGATACACCGATAGATAGCGAATATGAAGAATTGACGGTAGAATATCCGCAGATTTACTACGGTGAGATGATCCGCAACTACGTGATTGTGAACACCGACCGCGAGGCAAATAGTGCTGGACGTAGCTCGGACATTGAAACTGCTGATGGTGTCTCGGAAGCCCCAGAAATATCTGAATGGATGCAGCATACTTATGAGGGGGACGGTGGTGTACCTTTAGGGGGTTGGTTCCGTCGACTCTGTTTCGCGCTCCGATTCGATTTCCTCCCCATCCTTATCTCGGAGAAGTTGACACCGGAGAGCCAAATCATGTTCCGCCGAAGGATCGGTACCCGACGCAACGACCACCTCGTCAAAGATCGTGTTTCATATATAGCACCCTTCCTGAATTACGATCCTGACCCGTATATTGTGATTAACGATGAACAGTTGTATTGGATCATCGACTTCTATGTGACGAGCCGATATTATCCAAACGCACAGATGTATGTGGACGATAAGACACAACTCACAGACAGTGAGTTATATGCAGAACCGGATTTTGATACTTTCAACTACATCCGAAATGCCGGTGTCGCTGTCGTTAACGCTTACACCGGTGCGGTGGATTTCTATGCCATCAAGAAAGATGAAAAGGACGAAACCGTGATGCAGACTTACCAGAAAGCGTTTCCAAACCTCTTTAAATCACTATCGGAGATGCCGGAGGGGTTGGCAGCACACTTGCGGTATCCAGACTACCTAACCCGGATTCAAGCGAAACTCTACGGCGATTATTACCGGCAAGCGAGCGGGTTTTATGATAATACAAACCCGTGGTCGATACCGAAAGAGGCGTACTATTCCTCGGAGGCGGATCAGGAGATGATGCCCTATTACGCCATGCTGAAGTTGCCGGGTGAAGAAAAAGTCGAGTTTGTGAATGTGATTCCGTTCGCCCCACGGGATCGGGAGAAGCAGTTAAAGGCGTGGATGGTGGCACGCTGCGATCAACCACACTACGGTGAGCGTATCGTTTATGTGCTCCCTGAGAATGCTGGGGTCGCGGGACCGACGCAGGTCGAGGATGATATTAATAAGAAGACCGGCGATCAACAACGTGGTTGGCAAGCTGCGAACGATGTGATTCGGGGCAATCTGCTGATTATTCCGATTGAGGACACCCTGTTCTATCTTGAGGCGATTTACCTACAAGCGAAAAAGCCGGAGGGTGAAGATGGAGACGATGACAAGCCGCGGCGTCCGAAGTTAGAGATGGTCGTCTTGAAAGCGGGATCCAATGAACTTGCGGCGGTGGAGGCGCAGACGTTTGACGAGGCGTTGGATACGCTCTTGTTGGGAATTCCGACGAATGGTGAAACGCCAGCGAATGGTGAGAAGCAGTCAACGTTGGCAGAGTTAGTCCAGCAGTATCGTGAGCGGGAAGCCGATAGCGATCGGCTCCTTGATCAGATTCTTGAAAAGATGGCGGAGAGTGAGCGGTAGGAGGGAACGGGACGGATCGCATCTTTAAGCAGAGCATTATAATACTCCAAGCACACGGCGCATACGTTTTCCAATTCCGGAGGAAACGGCTCCGACTTCGGACGATACGGTGCAAACCCTGTGCTCCGATGCACGTTCTGATACCAATACGGTGCCCACACCCCATCCGCAGCATTTCCACCTGCCTCCCAAGACAGCATAGAACGTTCAAACTGCAACCCGAGTCGCTCACATAACTGCGACAAAACACTGGATGGATTTTCTAATAACAGTCGCGCATCAAGAATCGGAGGAGATTGCCCCACGGCGCGTAGACCGGTTAACAGATCGTGCTGTATCTTAAAGCCCGTGTCGGCAAGTGTCGGTGTTCCGATGACCTTTGCGAGAGACAGCAGCATCTCCCGCGGGTCACGGATGAGCAGGACATTGCGGGTGTGTCGGAGGAAACTTAGGTCGATGTTGATGAGGTGGTGCGCCATCTGTTTCATGAAAAGCACGGGTTTCTCGCAGGGACCGAGGATTACCTGTTCGATGACCTGTACGCCATCTGTTGACATTGATGCCATCACCTCAGATGTACCCGGATGTGTGCTATTGCGTGCTTGTGCCCCATATTTTGTGTGGAGGTAGTGTGCGTAGAGGGGTTCGTCGATGACTTCGGTATCGCTACGTTGTGCGAAGGCGTACATCAGTGCGGTTGAGACGTTTCGCGGTCCCGACCAGAGGCAGATACGTTTTGTTTGCACGTTTCTTGAGGTTCCTCATATTAAGGTATATAACCGATTTTCGGTGCCCTGGTTTCTATACACCTTTCGCCCCGCTGGGGCTGCTACCGCCGTTGGCGACGTCTGTTCCGTTGGCGCGGTTTCTTAACATCCACCTCGGTTTCATCGACTGATTCCGGCACCATCCGAGAACGACTGCACATCCAGAAAATAAGTACAATACCCAGAATGAACGCCGCGATACTGAAAAGTTGCGCCGCCGACATCCATCCAAGCACGCGAGGCGTGATTCGCCAAAACTCGGCAATAAACCGCTCTACCCCCAAGGCGACAAGACTCGCGCCGAAGAGAGCACCGGGGGTCGCTTCAAACCTACGGCGTTGCGACCAGAGAATACCGAAAAATGTGCATGATAGGAGCGTCTCGTATATAGGCGTCGGATGGACAGGAACATCGGTGGGGACAGTGCCGTTCGGGAACGCCATCGCCCACGGTAGATCTGACGGCGGTCCATAGTCTCCATCGCCAGCGAGGAGACACCCGATCCGACCGATGCCGTATCCAAGGACGACTGTCGGACCGACGATGTCGATTGTAGGTAAAAACGGGTTCGGGGAGCGGAGGACCACGATAATAACGGCGAGACACCCGCCGATAAAACCGCCATACCAGACTAACCCGCTGGTTGAGAAGAGCTCCCGGAAAGTGATTTGACCGTCGAGTAACGCAGAATAGATTTTCGCACCGACAATGCCGCCGATCGCCGCAGCCATGACGATCGTCGAGGCGAGTTCTGGAACAAAATCCCGTCGCTTCAATTCGGATTGTATAACAAAGACGACTGTAATAAACGCAGTAGCTAACATCAACCCGTAAGAATGGATACCGACGGGACCAAAATCAATGATCGTTGGATACATTAATATCTATTCTCCGAGGTAAGCCTGTCGCACGCGTTCGTCGGCTAACAGGTCGGCAGAGGTGCCTTCAATTGTAATCTCACCCGTCTCCATGACGTAACCTCTATCGGTCACTTGTAGTGCGATTTGTGCGTTCTGTTCGACGAGGAGGATAGTCGTACCGTCGGCGTTAATCTGCTGAATGATCTCGAAAATCTGTTTGACGATAAGGGGTGCGAGTCCTAAGGAGGGTTCGTCTAACAAAAGAAGTTTCGGTTTGGACATGAGTGAGCGTCCGATTGCCAGCATCTGTTGTTCACCGCCACTGAGGCTGCCGCCGCGCTGTTTCTGCCGGTTCTGCAGGACTGGAAAAAACTGAAAGATTCTGTCTAAGTCGTCTCTAATGCCGTCTTTGTCGTTCCTTGAATAGGCACCCAGTTCAAGGTTTTCGAGAACGCTCATATCCGGGAAGATGAGCCGTCCCTCCGGGACCTGTGAGATACCGAGAGTAACACGTTCCTCTGCCGATGTCCCTGTGATGTCATTGCCATCAAAGTGTACACTGCCTTCAACGGGAGTGTGTATCCCAGATGCCGTCATGAGCGTTGTCGATTTTCCGGCACCGTTGGCACCAATCAAACAGACCATTTCGTTGTTGTTGACCGTGATAGAGATGCCGCGAACGGCGCGTATGTTTCCGTAATAGGTATGAATATTTCGAAGTTCAAGCATCGTCAGAAGCCCCCAAATATGCCTCAATGACGCGTTCATCGTTCTGCACGTCCGAAGGTATCCCTTCGCTGATTTTCTCACCGTGGTCCAACACCGTAACCCAGTCGGAGATTTGCATTACCAATTTTACGTCGTGCTCGATGAGGAGTACAGTGACACCTTGATCCCGTATCGCGTAGATGAGATCAATAAGTTCGTGTGTCTCTTGAGGATTCATTCCAGCGGCGGGTTCGTCGAGAAGTAGGAGTTTAGGTTCGGTCGCCAAGGCTCTGGCGATTTCGACGCGTCGTTGGTCCCCGTAAGAGAGATTGCCTGCTGTCTGGTTGCTAATGTCGTCTAATCCAACAAATTCGAGCATCTCGTGCGCGTGTGTGGCAATCACCTCTTCCTCACTTTTCTGCCTATTCGTGCGGAAAACTGCGCCGACAAACGTGCTGGTAGTACGCGGATGTCTCCCGATTTTAACGTTATCGAGGACCGTAAGTTCGGCAAAGAGCCGTATGTTCTGAAATGTTCTGCTGATGCCGAGTTTCGTGACTTCGTCTGGACGGCGTCCTGTAATGGATTCTCCTAAGAAATCAACGGTGCCGAATGTCGGTTTATCCAAACCGGTAACGCAGTTGAAGAGCGTCGTTTTTCCTGCACCATTCGGTCCAATTAAGCTGAAGATTTGTCCTGGGTGCACAGCCATTGTCACTTCCGACAACGCGATGACGCCACCATAATGCCGGCTGATGCCGTTTGTTGAAAGCAGGCGTATGGGGGTATTTTCCATTTTTCTCTCCTCGTTGGATTGTCTATTTTAAAGTATACTTTAATTAACGAGGGGTGTCAATTGGTTTTTTCGCTTATTCCTGCAGAAATACAGCACAGATTTGACATCTGTTCAAATACTATGCTATACTTCCTTGTATATTAAGGTATAAAGGAAATACTTGCTGGAAATGTAGATAGATATGACAGATTCAAAAAAAAAGAACACACCTCTTGAATACTGGCTGGCACTTGCCTCCGTTGAGGGACTCGGTAGCGTGCGGATTAAACGGTTGATAACTCGTTTCGGTAGCGCGCAGGCAATTTTTGAAGCGGAACTTCCCGAAATCGCACGGTTACCTTCATTTAATCCGGTGCTCGCATCCCGTATACTCACAGTATCAGGGAACTTCCCGACCTTTCGTGAGAGACTCAGTGCTCTCGAAAATCAGGATGTAACGGTGATGTGTCTTGAAGATCCAGATTATCCAGCACAACTTAAAAACCTGCCCGATGCCCCAGGGATCCTCTGCCGCGTCGGCACGTTAACCGAAATCGGCAATCGGTGTGTCTCGATTGTGGGGAGTCAGAATCCGAGCATAGAGGGGATTGAACTGACGCTTTCGCTGGCAACGCAACTTGCGCTCGCCGGATTTACGGTCATCAGTGGATTGGCAACTGGTATTGATACGTATGCCCACTCCGGTGCGCTCGCGGGTATGGGAAAGACGATTGGTGTTGTCGGAACGGATCTCTCTTCTATCTATCCGGGACGAAATAATCCACTTGCTGTGAAGATTTATGAGCATGGCTGTCTATTTTCAGAGCATCCATTCCCGACAGCCCCCTCACCGGGCAACCTCGTGCAGAGAAATCGTATTATCAGTGGTCTTTCTGTAGCAACGATTGTGATTGAGGC
>JAPOOP010000349.1 GCA_026713385.1 Candidatus Poribacteria bacterium
ATCAAGCACCACGATCATGAACCGCATCTCCTAACTCGCATACACTCGGATCACTGTGCCTAAATGGAACCGAACTAAGGCAGCAGTCGCGGCTTGACGGAATACGAAACCCGTCCCAACTGTTGGGCTAACGCGCTTCGGTTTCCCCAACGTAAGGTCACGGAAACCGTGCTTCCGAAGTAATTTTGGTAAGGAACGCGCAGAGAAATAGTAGAGATGGTCACGCGGATGGACATAGGGCCAATCCGCTTTCTGGAGACGGCTCTGCAAACTCTCACCGTTCGGCACTTCAATGACAAGGGTCCCTGTCTGAGGCTTCAGAACTCGGCGTAACTCGCTGAGAAGTGGATTCAATTCCGGGATATGCTCCAATACATGGTAGAGTGTAATTGCGTCGAAATGCGCAGTCGGGAAATTCGCATCAAAGACCTCCCCACACTGCACATCTAATTTATGTATCTCTTGTGCGAAAGTGATACCACTCTTGGAAGGATCAACACCGTAGGATTCCCACCCCTGTTCGCGCGCGAGATGCAGAAACGTCCCAATACCACATCCTACATCTAAAAGTCTCCCCTGATGTTGATGCTGTTTCTCTAACTCAGATAGACGCTCCGTCATCTGCAACCATTCCATGCTGTCCGTATGGATGCGTTCTACTTTATCGGACGGATAGTAGGTGTCAATATACCCCTCTTCAAGCGTCTGACGATTGATTCTCGGATTTACATAACGCAACTGACATCGTTTGCAGAGGACCACCGATAAGGTGTCCTTACTGAAAAGTTCTTCCGCTTCATCCCGTTCACAAATCGGGCAGTCGATATGTTCGAGATTATCTACGTTCATTCTTTTGTAGCATAGGCTGTTAGCCTGTGCCTCCGCAACAGCGTAGGAGGGATTTGTAATCCCGATTAGAATAACGGAACTCCCTGCGCTTCCACATAAACTGCATAGAGAGACTGGCTACCCATCATAAACAGCCTATTCCTTTTCACACCACCGAAGCAGAGATTTGCACAAATTTCTGGGAGATGGATTTGCCCGATACGTGTTCCATCTGGTGCGAAGACATGCACCCCATCGTATCCATCGCCAACCCAGCCTGCGCTTGCCCACAGGTTTCCGTCAACATCACACCGAATACCGTCAGCAATCCCGGGCGATGTATCACAGAAAACCTCTTGTTTACCTAACCGTTCGCCATCTATTACGTCATAGACGAAGAGATGCCGCGGGGTTCCTTCTTTATGCGTAACCCCAGTATCCACGACATAAAGTTTCTCATAATCAGGCGAAAAGCAGATGCCGTTCGGTTTTTCGAGTTCATCGATCACGACGGTCGCTTCTCCGGTGTCCGGATTGAGTCGATACACACAGGTCGGCAATTCAAACTCGGCTATGTGTCCTTCGTAGTTGAGCATAATACCGTATCCGGGATCTGTAAACCAGACATGCCCATCGGGATGAACGGCGACATCGTTGGGTGCGTTGAGTGGTTTCCCATCAAAGTTGTCCATCAGCACGGTAATTGTGCCATCATACTCTGTCCGTGTGACGCGTCGTGCTCCATGTTCACAACTAATAAGCCTTCCCTGCCGATCGCGTGTGTGCCCGTTGCTATAGTTGGACGGTTTTCGGTAGACGCTCACATCGCCGGTGGATTCCTCCCATTTCAGAATCCGATTGTTTGGAATATCGCTCCAGAGCAGATACCCGCCATCACCGAACCAGACGGGTCCTTCTGCCCAGCGCGATCCTGTCCATAACCGTTCGACAACAGAATTGCCTATCTTATATTTTCCAAAACGCGGGTCCAGCACCTCAATCGCGGGGTCTGGATAGCGGACAATTGAATCATCCCATTTTCTTTCTGTACTCATTCAAATCTCCTTACAAATAGCACTGCAAACAGCAAAATACTTTCGATTTCTGTAAACAGTATACCACAAATTGAGAAGTTATATACAGAAAATATCAGAGGTAATCTTTGTTTTCCCAGGCCCGGTAGGTACGGTTTCCCAACCGCACCTTTCTGCTTGTCTTTTCTATACACCCATGATACAATTATTGGAATCAACACAACACTATTACTCCCGTCGAAATCAAGCTACTAAGGACTTACACACCCCGTTCTTTTGTAGCATAAACTTTTAGTTTGTGCCAGAAGTTCGCCTGTGTTTTTTGGAGTATCTCCATCTCTATACGACGTGCTACCCTCAAAACTGCGTAAGTCCTAACTACAAACAGAAACACCTATGTCAAACAAAAACCCATCCCTAAAATCCGGCATCCGAGATAACCTTTTTCGTGAAACAGTTCACGATTTCTTAGAACAGGAAATTAAGGACGGTTCCGCACTCTCCATTGTATCCGCCTACTTCACCATCTATGCCTACGAAAAGATGCAGCACTCCCTCAACCAAATAGAGGAACTTCGTTTTCTTTTTGGTGACCCTGATTTTGTCAAGCGTATGGATCCCAATAATACAGATACAAAAGCGTTTGACATAACGGATACAGGTCTACAACTCAACCAGCAACTTCGGCAGAAACCGATTGCTAAAGCGTGTGCCCAATGGATACAAGAGAAGGTAGAAATCCGCACAACCCGCGAATCAAATCTGATACACGGGAAAATGTATCATATCGCCAATAACGGAGTTGAAAAGGCGATTATGGGTAGCTCAAACTTTACCATGCGCGGCTTAGGGTTAACGCAGGATAGCAACAATATTGAACTCAATCTGGAAGTGGATAGCAACCGCGACCGTCAAGATCTAAAAGCATGGTTTGACGAAATCTGGAACGACGATAAACTCGTTGAAGATGTCAAGGAGAAAGTGCTCGCCACATTAGGACAGATAGGCAAAGATCACGCCCCAGAACTCATCTATTACAAAACCTTATACGAAATCTTCCGGGACGAGATCGAAACCCGAAAAACTAACGACCAAACCCTTGAAGATACGCATCTGTATGACACCCAAATCTGGGAAACATTGTATGAATTCCAGAAAGAAGGCGTGAAAAGTGTGATTGCCCGTCTATTACGCCACAACGGCTGTATCTTAGCGGATAGCGTCGGGTTAGGAAAAACCTATACGGCACTCGCTGTCATCAAGTTCTTTGAACTGCGAAATGAACGGGTGTTGGTATTATGTCCCAAAAAACTGCACGACAACTGGGCACTCTATCCTGCATATAACTCGCAAGACACGAACCCATTTCTTGATGACAAGTTCGGCTTCACCGTGCGATGGCATACCGACCTCTCCCGCTATAGTGGCGATTTGGAAAACTTCAATTGGCGCAACTTTGATATGATCGTGATTGATGAATCGCACAACTTCCGCAACGACACGAAACCCACGCGTGATGCTGACGGCACCTTCGTTCGTCATAGTCGTTATACGCGGCTCTTAGAGGAAGTTATCAAAGAAGGCACGAAAACAAAGGTCCTGATGCTGTCAGCCACACCCGTGAACACATCGCTCATTGACCTCCGCAATCAGATTTATCTCATGACCGAAAAGCGTGAGGATGTCTTTAGAGAAAGTTTAGGCATAGGTAATATTGGTTCACTGCTACGACAGGCGCAAAAGGAATTCAAGCAATGGGAAGAGGAAGGCGGTGAGAACGGGAAAAAAGACAAAGCGAAGTTGCTGGAAACACTCGGTGCTGAGTTCTTCCAACTGCTCGGTGGGGTCTCTATTGCCCGTTCCCGAAGACATATTAAGACTTTCTACGCCGAAGAAATGGTTAGAATCGGCGAGTTCCCAACACCCCAGAAACCGGAAAATTGCCATCCACCAACCGACTTGACAGGTGAACTCTCCTATAAAGCCTTGGCAGATCAGATAGCCGAATTCACACTGTCCATCTATCAGCCGTCCAGTTACGTCATCAGCAAAGCCGCGAAACAACGGTTGGCAAATGAAAAACAGAAATTCCGTTTCAATCAAGCAGACCGCGAGCGATTCCTTATCGGCATGATGCAGACCAACTTCCTCAAACGTTTAGAGAGTTCCGCACACTCCCTATCAGAAACGCTTGAACGCACCGTCGGCAAAATTGATGAGATGCTGGAGAAGATTGACAAATACGAACAAAACCCGCGTATACAGGACGCCGCCGCAGACCTACTCCCCGATGATGACGAAGACGATGAGGAGTTTCTGGTGAACCGAGCGCGTAACCCGTATCACCTTCGTGAATTGGATCGCACGCGTTGGAAAAAAGACCTCATCAAGGACAAAGAGACTTTGACCGCCGCATGGGATAACGTCAAAGCCATCATACCAGAAAGGGACGGCAAACTCACGGCAATCAAAGCGCATATTAGAAAGAAGGCACAAAACCCAACCACCGACAAAGACGGAAAAATGAATCGCAAGGTGCTCGTTTTCACAACCTTTAAAGATACAGCCGTCTACCTCTATGAAAACCTGTCAGATCTCGCAGAAGCATTAAAACTGAAGATGGCAATAGTTTCAGGAAGCGACACACAAAACAAATTCAACGCTATCTTAAACAATTTCGCGCCAAAAGCACGGACCAAGAAAAACAGTGTCGCTGATGAAATAGATTTACTCATTGCCACAGATTGTATTTCAGAAGGGCAAAACCTTCAGGACTGCGATACCGTGCTGAACTACGACATCCACTGGAATCCCGTGCGTATCATCCAACGATTCGGACGTATCGACCGGATCGGCAGCCGTAACTCGACGGTGAAGATGATTAACTACTGGCCCACTGAAGATATGGAGGTCTACCTCCGCCTGCAAAGCCGTGTGGAATCCCGTATGGCACTTGCAGACACAGCCGCCAGTGGTGATGACGATCCGTTGAACGAATTCACTTATGAACAGGCACAGATGGAACTCAACTTCCGTGACGAGCAATTGAAACAACTCCGTAAAGACGTTTTAGACCTTGACGATCTCTCCGACGGAGTCGTCATGAGCGATTTTACTTTTGACTACTTCTTTGCACAGTTGCTAAAGTATCTCGAAAGAAATAGAGCAGAATTAGAA
>JAPOOP010000353.1 GCA_026713385.1 Candidatus Poribacteria bacterium
CCTTCCATGCTCCATATTGACAAAGATAGCGGAACATTCTATGCTGCTGGTGATCCAGCTGCCGGACGGCACGCTGCGGGCGTAAGTGGCGACTAAAAGTAAGTCAGCTTCAGTTAGATTCGAGTATATTCCGGTTCAATAACCAAGACTCCGTAGATATTCTCGATTTACCACCGCTGCTTCGGCGGGTGGACGTGGCGGATAGGGGCGATCGAGTTCGACAGAGACCCATCCATCATAACCGACGGATTCGAGTCCTTCCAGTGCGGCTTTGACATCAAGCCCCAAGTTTCCAGCACCCAGCTCAGCGAAACGCGCCTGCTCGCCAAAACGTTGCGTTTTATAATCCCAAGTATCGGGATCATCAGCGTGGCAGTCTTTGAGATGGACATGCCCAATCCGATTCCGCAAATTTTCGCTCTCAAAAACCTGCATCGGGTCGCTCCCGGCGGCGAGCATGTGTCCTGTGTCAAATAGCAGCCAGAGACTCGGTGCAGCTGCCAAGAGGCGTTCCGCATCCTCGACCGTCTCAAGCATTGTGCCAAGATGTGCGTGATGGAAACCTTTGATGTGGTGCGCGTCACAGAACGCGAGGATGTCGTCTAAGGTGCGTGCGGCGTTCTCAAAATCCGCATCGCTTGGATCGGCACCGCCCCATTCACTCCGACGTAATGATGGAACTTCAGCAGCATTATTGCCCAGTGTGATATTGAACTTTATCTTGTCAAGTCCTGTCCCACCCGCGTTGACGATATGGAGTCCGAGACTGCGTGCAAGGGTTGCCATTTCAACGAGTCCTTCTGCGCCCTCCATAGGAACACTTTCGACCCCGTCCCAACCGGCATCGGCGACTTCGCGCAACACTTTTTCTGGATTTTCTTGCTGTTCACCACCAAACTGGATAAGATGACAGGCAAGTCTGAATTTTCCCATGAATATTTCTCCTTACTTATTATTGTTAAGTGCCGTTAAGGACAATTTTCGATCAGGGTTCTGATACAACCACATTTCCATGTTCTCCTTAATAGCAGCCCACTCGCTGTCCAACATTGAAAACCAAGCAGTATCCCTATTTCGACCTTTTACGATTATATGCTGCCTGAAGATACCCTCAAACTTAAAACCGAGTCGCAGTGCCGCTGATCGAGAACGCTTATTCAGAGAATCGCATTTCCATTCGACACGTCGATATTTTAATCTGTCGAAAGCCTCACAGAGCATGAGATACATGGCTTCTGTATTTACGTTTGATTGCTGAGAATCCGGTGAATACCAGATATGTCCGAGTTCCAGTCGCCGCATATCAGAGACGATGTTAAGAAAACTCACCATACCAACCCGTTGCTTCGATTCAAGATGGTGAACGGTAAAAAAGAGTGGATCGCTTGATCGAGTCCCTTCCGCAAGCCATTCCTGCATGCTGTGTGTGCTATCAAAGGGACCGTAACTCATATAGGTCCAGATTTGCTCCTTTATGTCCGATCCGTGTGAACACTCATAAAGTTCCAAAACATCGGCATCTGGCTCGACTGGAGACAGCGTAATGAACTTACCCATGTAGTCGGCCCTCTGAGGTAAATCAACAGAAGCAACAGATTGGACGATATTTCCAACTGGAAGCGATGATTGTGTCATAACGATCCTTTTTGTGTTAATTGTTGGATGATGGTGGTATTCAGGGAGCAGGTCGTCTGACTGTCTCCTCAAAGTAAGCTGCATTCGGATCGTCAATCCAATCGCCAACCCAACCCAGTTCTTTTAGCCCGTTTTGAACAATCGGTAACGTCCCTCGTAATTCTTTCACCGGTGTCCAGTCACGCCAGTTACGGTCAGTTGGCGGGTCGAGAAAGTCTCCAATGCCATCTATTGCACGTTGAATCGATGGATATACCATTGCGCCGAGTTGTGTCTGTTTAGCTACCTCAACCACCCATTTCTCATAAGGAAACGGTTGTCTGTCAGCAACACAACACATTTTACAGAGGTACTCAATAACGTTTCCAACCGCAACGAACGCTGTTTCCACTTTATTTCGAGCTGCCATAGCCAAGGGACCACGCTGCGAGAAATAATACTTGCCGAACATCCACTTTAATTTGCGCTCCGCGACGGCTGGCGGATATAGGCAATAACGATCCTTCAATCCTTCAGCGGTACTTGAACAACCATAGAGAGTCAGCGAATTGGCAACGACCCACATCATTTCATCTGGACACGTCTCCAACCACACTTGCAGGTCTCCTTCATCATAAAACGACCAGTGGGCTTCAAAATCCCCTCGATCGACAAAGAGCTGCCAACTTTGCTCATAAGTTCTAAGGTCTTCATCGGAAAGGTGACGCTTATCACCAATGATACACAGATCAAGATCCGACCATGCATCGGTAAAACCAGCGGCACGACTCCCAATCAACATGAGGACAGCACGTTCACCCATTCGTTGGCAAAACTCTATGGCTCGATCAATAAATTGCTGATCCTCTGGACTGAAACAGATCTCTTCACTCATGCGGACACCTCCCGAAATATTTTTTATTTTTTTGACTGTCAGATTGAACGCTTACTTGAATGCGTATTCCCACCGGTGGTATTGGCCATGGTTGGTTGCGGTGGTTAATAGATCAGGCGCAGCAGTGTGTTTAAGACTGTCTGGGATAAACAGTCCTGTATTCATGCGGTCCTCATGAGAAATACGATTTTGAGCCGCACGAATCACATTGTGCTGTTCCTTTATAGGTAGTTGAGACGCAATAAATCCTTCAATCCACAACCCGCGATAGAGTAATGTATTGACAGGTATAAGATGGACAATCTCTGGTACATCAGGAGTGGACTCGCAAGCCAAAGGATCCCACAGAAAGAGATTACGCACTTGAGCATCCGTTGTAAATCCCGCCTTGGAAAA
>JAPOOP010000507.1 GCA_026713385.1 Candidatus Poribacteria bacterium
AGTAAAGCCTATCGGTTCCATCAAGCCGCGACAGGACGCGGATCGGTCGCCGGGATTCACATCAACGTGTCGGCTCCAGAGGCACTCTGGACAGTGATTGGTGTAACCGTCCCCTCTGACCGCGGCACCACAATGCTCGCAGGTAAAGTTTTCAATGCGACGTTGGAATTTTTTGTTCACTGATTAGTACTTGCATTTCTTCCTTGACTGATTCGGTCCAATGTTCGTTTTAAACTTGGCGACACAGAGGCAGCACGTTCTAAATCCCAATGTTCTTGGATAAATTCCATCAAACGGGTGTTATATCCATAACCCACTGGAATTTTTGCTCCAGGTTCCGGAACCAGTTCATCCCGCAATCTTCTTTTTCTACTTCTTCGTGCAAGTGAGACAAGGAGTTCTTTAGGATTAAGGATAGCGTCTGTAGGGAATGGAATACGATGGATAGGTATAGATAAAAAATTTGCGAATCCCACCCGATCTGCCATAATCCATGATTCAACCTCCATAACTGCCACGCGAAAGAAAAATCTTGGATTGAGAATGCCTTTAACCCATGAGCGAATAAGTCTCGGCGGACAATCTCGGGGCGAATCTAAGTCTGTCAACATAAATACAGTTATACCGTTGGCAGCGCGGTTGAGCTCAGAGGTTTTTCGTTCAAGGTATGATTTTCCTTGATACCCAATTCTTTTCACGATTTCAATCCCAAACTTCTCAAGAATTTTGGTCGCTACTGCATCGCTGAGCCTATCCTCAACTGCGAGAATTACGTTATTTAGTTTCATTCTAATCTACCAAATTCACCCGTTCTGGATATCTGGTTAGCACGACTTCACCGGCTGTGAGGCCTGCCTCAAGAAGGACTCGGATATGATCAATATCAGACGAAATCTTGACGACGGTTCCTTCTTTTTCCGGTATGAGCAAAAGCACTTCCCTTCCATCAATACCCGGTTCTATAAGAAGAACATTGCTTTGCGTACTCACCAACACTTGAGATCCGCCACTTCTTTGCAGTTTGGAAATAGAAGGAGCGAGTTGAGAAACAATGCCTATGTTTAAGGAAAGTTCCGGTTCTTCTAACAAAACAACTGAGTCTCCCTCAAGGAGGCCCCACAAGAGCCCAATTAGTCGAAGCACTCCATCCGAAAATTGGTTTTCGCGCTGTCCCTCTTCCTTCTCACACCAGTGTGAATAACGTGCCTGTAGATGTGGACGCCCTGTGCTGTCACGAATAAATTCTAATTTTTCAAACTGTGGAATTGCAATTTTGAGGGTATGTTCAATTTTTTTCAGGCGGGAACGACGAGTACTTGGGTGCACACTTGCAATTCTTTCAAGGAATCCCTGTCCAAATGGATCGTCTTCAATAGTCCTTCCCTGAATTGTCTCCCCAAAACGAATGAGTTGTGGCACCAGATGGAGATAGGTGATGTTTCGGAGAAATAGTGCGATCTCTCGAAACTTTGCATTGGCGGCACTCTGTTCAAGAGCAGTCTGGGTAAGACGATCTGAATCTTCCTTGTCGGCTTCATCAGGTCTATCAAGAAGCAATTTACCCTCTTTCCAAACGCGTTCATGCGTGAGATAGATTCGGCGATGCCCGCGAGGCTCCTGGCGAAATCCGACACCATACTGCCACGCTGTAGGTGCCTCTGGCGTATCCGCGATATGAATTTCGATCGCAACTTCAGGGTCACGTCGTGCCGCTAAACACCGAATTTTAGAAACACCACCTCGGTCCTTGACTGCTTTCTGAAATCCGCCACCATCTACTTTGGCAATATCTCGGAGGAAGCGAAAGATGTCCAGAAGGTTGGATTTACCTGAAGCATTTGGACCGACGATAAACTGTCTCTCTCTAAGTGGAACATCAATCTCTTGAAAATTTCGCCAGTTCTTTGCAATAAGTCGATTGATAACCATAATGCGTAATTTCCTTTAAAAAACTTCTATTTCCGCGAATGAGATATGGAAATAATAACATGTCTAAGGCACGGATAACAATCCTAAACGGACCGGTATCCGGTTGGGTTGGAATTGACTCCGTCTTATTGACCATGCGAAGACAGGAAGGTTGCGTTACAATGTATCTATAACTACAGTTCTGCGCGTGTCATGAAGGTTGCGTAGATAGCGGAGGTTCTGACCAGATCGGGAATATTGACACGCTCATTGATGGCGTGCCCGCCCTCGCCACTTGGTCCGTAGCCAACGCCGGGTAAGCCTGTATTGACGAAATAGTGCAAGTCTGTAAACCCGGTAGTCCCCTTAAATCTTGGTCGATTGAAACGGACAGTACGCACTGCGTCAGCGAACGCTTGCGCTATCGGCGATGCGGTATCCGTCAAACAGGGTTCGATTCGCAAGATGGCTCGCGCTTCTGCAACCAAATCGGGATAGTATTGGCACGCCCCGGAAATCGCTTCTCGCAATTCAAGCTCAGCAAATTCGAGTTCCTCATTCGGCGTAACCCGCCGATCGATTGAGAACGTGACACTCGCAGGAACGGTGTTGACTTTGTCACCGTCGGTTCCGCGGAATGTTCCGCCGATGTTCAAGGTTGGATAACGATCACTGCCATCATTGAGTTTGAATGCGCGCTCAGGTGATCTCAGATTCCGTTTAACCCGTTGAAGTGCTGTTACGAGTTCAGCCACCTTTTCAAAGGCGTTTATCCCCTTATGTGGCTGTGCTCCGTGCGCGGCTTTGCCTTGCACCTCAATTTCTAACCATAGGACACCGTTATGCCCGTTACCGATGTTCATCTCCGAACCACCTTCGCAATTGACGACGTAGTCCGCATGAACTAAACCTTCCTCAACAACATACCCCGCGCCTAACTCTCCGCCGGTCTCCTCATCACACGTGAAAGAACATTCGATGTTGAACTGCGGCTTGATACCAGTCTCTTGGACAGCCTGAATTGCAAACAGGAGCGCAGCAATGGCATCTTTCATATCGTCAGAACCCCGTCCGTAAAGCCACTCGCCATCAATCTCGCCACTGAATGGGTCATTGAAACGCCAGTCTCCTGCAACGGGGACTACATCGTAGTGTGCGTTAAAATGTACTGTCTTTTCTGCTCCGACATCCCAACGGGCAATGAGGTTCAACCGTGGATGGCTATCGGCGTTCGGGATAACCCGTTCAGCACGCGCCGCGGGGACCTCGGCAATCTGGGTCTGCATTCCCAATGCCTGACACTTTGCGTCCAGTAGCCCAACAATCTCGGCATAATTTTCGCCCGGTGGGTTGACCGTAGGAATCCTAACGAGTTCCTGGAGCAACCTACAAAGCGCAACTTGATTGTCCTTAATATAGGTTTGAACGGACATTTTTAATTTTTCCTTGCGGATAAGTCATAGCATTTGTGAATCTAATGCTTTTCGTGTTCGAGTCGTCCTCCACTTCGTTACGGACTCGGTATCCGATTTTAAGAAGG
>JAPOOP010000482.1 GCA_026713385.1 Candidatus Poribacteria bacterium
CCGTTATAGAAGATATTATTGCCGACAGCCAGGAAGCCGCGCAACACCGATATGCGCTTGACCGCCGACAATTCTTAACCCGGCTTGCCACCGGTGTTGGTGGGATAGGTGGCGCATTAGGCGCACTTCCTGCGTTCGCGCAGCTAAGTAGTGGGCAGTTACAGCCCGATACCACGACAACAACACCCCTTACACCTGTCGTTGAGGCTGTCAGTGAAAACGTTTGGGATGGCGATCAGCTCGATGAAGATACTGTCAGTGAATTGATTGATCAGGCGATGATGAAGTTCACTGGACGTGCCTCCGCGAAAGAGGCGTGGCGAGATATTGTCCTGCCTGATGATATCGTCGGGATAAAAATCAATCCACTTGGCGGACCGGAGCTCAGCACACATCCTATCATCGTTGATAAGATTGTTGAGGGATTATACGGCGCGGGTGTCCTCAAAAAGCAAATTATTATCTGGGACAGGTTTGAAAGCCACCTCTTAAACGCTGGGTACCCTATCAAGCAAGATGAAGGCGAAGTGCAGACTATTGCCTCTGACACAGAGGGTATTGGGTATGATGACGAAGTGTTTTACGAAAGCGAAAAAGACAGCGTTAACCGACGGGAGAACGAAAGTACCCGCTCACGATATTCCCAGATCGTCACACAGCAAGTTGATGTATTGATTAATGTTCCGGTCTTGAAGCACCATGGGATGGCGGGAGTCAGTGGGTGTCTAAAGAACCTCGCGTTTGGTAGTGTTGATAACACACGCCGGTTCCATGCGAAACCTATCTATTGCAACCCGGCTATCGCTGAGATCTTGGAGCATAAGGTCCTGAAAGATAAACTTGCACTCAATATCGTTGATGGGTTGGTTGCATCGTTTGACCGAGGACCCACATATCACGCCGAAAGTACATGGAAATACGGCAGTCTCTTTGTCAGTACAGACCCGGTTATTCTCGATGTCCTTGTCCTTCAGACTATCAACCAGAAGCGTGAGGAAATAGGGTTGGATTCTATGTCTAAGTTAGCAAACCATATCAACACGGCGAGTGTGCTTGGTTTAGGCACAAATACGCTCGACCAAGCCGACCTTCAGAGAGTTGAGATTTAATAATGAAGCATATACAGGATGTAGGAGGGGTTTGTAACCCCGATTTTCTTTTGATTCTCTTCTGCATCGCAGTTGCCCTTTTTCAGATGACAGGATGCACCGTGACGTTCACGCAGAGCGATACGCTCCAACTCAGTCTATCGGAACCGGCAGAGGAAACGATGTCGGTTGTTGCCGAGTTTGAAGCAGGTGAGGCTGACAGTGTTGCCGGTGATGTGACGCAGAAAGCAGGGAGTGTCTGTGCCGGTGGCGCGTGTATTATCTATTAGCAGCCTGTCGTCTACTTTGAAGAAGTGGAAAAAAGAAAGCGGGCTGATAAGCCCGCTTGTGATAGAATTCGGTTCAGCAATAACGCTACTGATTGGATTTGATTTCACCCCATGTTGTCGTTAGGCTCCCAGCCGGGTCAACCGGAAGTACACCTTCTTCGAGGAAGATCGTCCACATGAGGACTGGATCTCCGATAACCTCATCAATACCGAGCAATTCCACCGTTCCTTTCGGATGCGGTTCATTGGATTTGTAGATGTGGTACTCGGTCGGAGCGTGTGGCGCATCCAACATGAGGATTTCTTCAGTATTCGTATATCCCTTTGTAAACCAGTCTTTCGGATCCTGCCCACGGTCTTCTGGAGCTGTATGTCGGCTATCCCATGCTTGGTAGATATAAGCCGGCCGGTCGATTTCAAACGTGAGTCGGTAGTCCTGTCCGCCTGGACAGTCGGCTGACGTGGAGACTTGCGTTAGTCCAAGAAAATCTTTCGGGATAGTCGTAATCGTATAGTCCCTATCGTGGAAAAATTTCCCACCCTCTTCCAACTCGACGGCTTTATAAATCCCGCCCTTGTTATCCTTTATTTCTGTGACGACCACTGGATCAGCGGCAAAGGCAGTTAACGCGGTCGCGATACAGAGTGCCGCGATACAAACATAAACCAGTTTCATTTTTGATACTCCTTTGTCATTAGTTTGCGAGTCTTGTGGAAACTTGAAAAAAAATAACGTTTGTGTAATACTTAAGATTATATAACAATTTTTCTAATTTGACAAACAAAATTTTCGCTATGGAAGAGAGAAGTCATAATGGTTGAACACATTGTTCTACTGAAGTTAAAATCAGGAATTACCGAAACACAGTTGGAATCTTTGTCCGATGCGCTATTGGGAATGGCTGATGAAATTCCCGGCATTGAATCCATAACTGCTGGCACGAACAATAGTCCTGAAGGCAAAAGTCAGGGATACGCCTACGGTTTTATAGTGCGTTTTACAGACGAAGCGGCACGCGACGCATATCTGCCACATCCTTTTCATCGTCAAATCGCGGGTGAACACATCCGTCCACTTGTTGAGGATGTCCTTGTTTTCGATTATTCCGCTCCTACCAACAACCAAAGCGTGTAGCTTGGAACATTTTAACCATCTACTCGTGCATTTAAATATTGTATCAGAGACGAGTAGATGGTTAACTGCAGTCTCTATAGGAGGCCTGCACCAGGAAAGCGGATATACGAAAAAGAACTAATTAACCAGAACTTACCTAACCGAACCGCAAGGAAAATTAAAAAATGAGTTGGAACATAGTCGTCGTTGTTTCAGATACACTGCGAACCGCATATCTCAGTCCTTATGGCAACGATTGGGTTCATACACCGAATTTAGCGCGATTTGCCGAACAGAGCGTCAGGTTTACGAACGCGCACCCGGAATGCTTACCAACAATCCCGACGCGTCGAACTTTACATACCGGCAGACGCGCCTATCCTTTCAGCACTTATACCCCTGTGCCGTGGGACAACGTTTATACTCCCGGTTGGCAACCCATGTCTTCCGATGAACCCGCAATTGCTGAATCGCTTGTGCAAAATGGGTATCATACCGGTTTCTTTGCCGATGTGCCGCACTATTTTGTGCCGGGCATGAATTTCACGCGTGGGTTCCGGCAGTGGGAATTCGTCAGAGGTCAAGCCGAAGACAGGTACCGGGGTGGTGCACACGCCGATCCTGCTCTAATTTCCCGTTATCGGGGCAATCCTGAACGTATCCGTGCCCATATTGTGAACGTCCAACCTGAACGTCCAGAGGAGATGTGGCACGCCGCGAGGTTGTTCCGTTCTGCAATTGAATTCGTTGAACACAATCGTCAGAATACGCCGTTTTATCTCTATGTAGATAGCTTCACGCCGCACGAAACATGGGAAGCACCCATTCACTACTACGATCTCTACGGTAAGCGCGAAGACCGCGAGCCTATCTGTCTCAACCTCCCCTACGGTTCACTCAACAATGAAGAACTTGAAGAACGGTTGCCGAGCGTTAAAGCCAATTACGCCGGTTTGGTAACACTCGTAGATACATGGTTTGGAAGGTTGGTGGATACCATTGATCGACTCGGACTGCGTGAGAATACACTTATTGTTTTCCTCGCAGACCACGGCACGAACTTCGCAGAGAACCCAGACAAAGCCACCGGCAAACCCGCGAACTTTATGTACCCGGGCACAATGGACATCCCTATGATGGTTAGCCACCCGTCTGGTGTAAATGCTGGCACAACGTGTGACGAATTCGTCTATACCCTTGATGTGTCTGCTACCGTTATGGCAGCCAGCCAAGTTGAACCCGCTGGCGAGATTCAAGGACAGAGCTTGCTTCCGCTCGTTGAAGGGAAAAGCGATTGGACATCGCGTGAATCCCTGACCTGCCGCTATGTCAACTCCGTTTGGTATAAAGATGCAAGGAGTTGGTATTTTTCCAGTGTCGATTTTAAGGATGATATACGGTTATTTGACCTTGAGGCAGATGTTGCTTGCCAACATGACATCGCTGACAAGGGGGCTGACCGAATTGCACTTGCACAAGAGCGTATCTTAGCGGATGCGGGTGGACACTTGCCGCACTACAAACGCCAAGGCAGAACGGATGCCCTCGGCAGACCACAGTTCGCGGAGGCGTAGTTTTTGAGAAAGGGATGCACATTATTAGCAAAAAGGCACTGCGCGAGTTCTGGAAACAATATCCTAATAGTCAAACGTCGCTCATGCGTTGGTTTAAGCTCATGACAAAGAATTCGTTCGGAAATTTTACCGAATTGCGCGCAGTGTTTCCAAGCGCAGATCTTGTGGATGGTTTAACCGTTTTTAATATCGGCGGTAACAAATATCGACTAATTACTTCTATTCACTTTAATCGTGGGAAAGTATATGTTCGCGGTGTATTGACGCATGTAGAATATGACACAGAAGGATGGAAAACATGAGCATTATCGCAAAGGATATTCAGACACATTGGCGCATTATTCAACCTCTCTTTTCAATTCGTGATGAGAACGAATACGATAAAGCCATTACAACCTTAAATGCTTTGATTGATGAAGTCGGTGCCGACGAACAACATCCTCTCTATGAACTCCTTGATATACTGGGTACAGTCATACATGCTTATGAGGAGAAACATCATCCAATTCCCGAATGTAATGGCGTTGAGGTACTTAAGTTGTTGGTGGAAGAACACCAGCTTAAACCGATAGATTTACCGGAGCTTGGTCCGCCTGACTTCGTTTTGGAAATCCTTAACGGCGAGCGGGATCTGACGGTCACACACATTCGGACTTTAGCAGAAAGGTTTCAGGTCTCACCTGCAGTTTTTGTATGAGATTCTGTTCTCCGTAAACGAGGATACCCAATGCAGACCCGCTTTTCTCAACTCAGCCATCACCTATATGTTCATTATGGGCATGTTAACACAGGTATTCTCCGCGATGGCGATCGTGCTCTCCTCATTGATCCGAGCGGGACTTCCCTCCATACCACACTCGCCGAACTCGAGATCGCCAACGTCGAGCAGGTTCTATTTACGCATCATCATCGCGATAGCGCGGTAGGCTTCCCGATATCTGATAATGTTCGCGTCGGCGTTCCAGCGAAAGAGACGGCGTGGTTTAGTGAACCTGAAATCTTTTGGAACGATCCACAGTATCGATGGCACCTCTACAATTACCATCCGCACAATCTCATGCTCACCGATGCTATCTCCGTGACGGATACGTATACCGAAGGTGTGCAGTTTGAGTGGGATCCGGCATCGCTGACGGTTCTTGAAACGCCAGGACATACCGATGGAAGTGTCACCTATCTCATTGATGTTGATGGCGAACGTTTCGCCTTCACCGGTGATCTCATCTACGACGAGGGTCAGTTGTGGGAGCTTTATAGTTTGCAAAAAGGGCAGCAGACGAGTGACTATCACGGATTTCTCGGTGCACATGATGAACTAAGTGAGAGTCTTGAGAAGGTCCGCCATGTATCACCAACCGCACTCATTCCCACACACGGTGTTGTTATGGACAACCCAGACAGAGCGATCGACGCACTCCTACAGCAGTTGGCGCACTGTTACGATAGATACGTCGCAATCTCCGCTCTCCGGCACTACTTTCCGAAACTCTTTGCTGAATTTGAGGGACACGCTGGGCACATGCTTATCCGAGAGGGCAAGCCACCACCCGAATTCTTACGCCATTTCGGCACAACGTGGATGATTATCTCCGAAAACGATGAAGCATTTGTGATGGATTGTGGCTCACCGAATGTTATCAAACAGATCCAGCGGCTACAAGCAGACGGCGAAATTTCGGAGATCACTCAATTTTGGGTGACACACTACCACGATGACCATGTTGATGCCATCCCTGAATTTCAAGAGACTTTCCCTTGTGAGACGATAACGGATTCAGTTGTCGAGCGAGTCATCACAAACCCAATCGGTTTCAGGCTCCCCTGTATTTCGCCTTCGGTTACTCGAGTGGATCGCATCACGCGTGATGGAGATTCTTGGCAGTGGAATGAGTTCACGATGACGGCATACCACTTTCCGGGTCAGACCTATTATCACGGTGGGTTGCTCGTTGAAGGACGCGGGGTCCGGATGTTCTTCGCAGGGGACTCTTTCACGATGGCAGGAATAGACGACTATTGTTCAGGCAATCGGAATTTGCTCGGCAAAGATGTCGGTTACGAAAAATGTCTGCGGCGTATTCAGCAACTGAAACCGACGCATATCTTTAACTGCCATGTCGATCCAGCCTTCGATTTTACTGATGCCGAGATGCAGTGTATGTTGGACACACTCGCCGAACGCGAAGAATGTTATACTGAACTTTTTCCTTGGGACCATGCGAACTACGGCATGGACGAACATTGGGTCCGGTGTTATCCTTATGAACAGGAGATTGCGCTTGGGGAGACAACACAGTTACGCGTGGAGATAACGAATCATTCATCTGAGCCACGCACTGCAGTCGCCCAACCAATCCTCCCAAGCGCGTGGAATATCGAGCTTCCCTCCGCAGAAACAACGATTCCAGCGCGATCAGAGGGTCACATCGATTTTTCTGTTCCAATTCCGAAGCACCGTGACGCTTTGGGAAAGAGAGTTGTCGTTCCAGTAGATATTATCTATGACGAGCGTCCGCTCGGTCAATTTCGAGAGGCAATCTTCGTTCTGACAGGAGGTTAGAACCTGTGCTAAACTTATCGCATCCTACTATCGACATCGCTATTACCTGTAGCGACTTTGCCGCGTCGCTGGACTTCTATCACAACAAATTAGGGTTTGAGATCGTGCTGGAGTTGGAGATTCCAGACGACCTTGCACGCGGCGTAGGACTTGCTCCGACAGGCTTTCGCCAGGTCCGCCTTAAAGCCGGTAACACACTTATCAAACTGATGGATATTGAATCGCCACCGCCGACACCAGCAGACGAATTCTCGGCAGGTGTCCGTTGGCTTACCTTTTTTGTAGAAGATATTCACGGAACCGTCGAAGGCTTAAAACAGAAGGGTGTTAAATTTCTGTCTGACCCGATAGGCGCGCCGGACGCAGTTGGCGTTGCTTGCGCGAAAGATCCAGATGGCATTCTGGTTGAATTGGTCCAAATTTGACCCATACGCTGTCGAATTTCGCATTTACATTGTATAAAAGGTTTTTGATTTATTGAATATGGGCGTTGTTCTATTTCGTTCTACAGTGGTCTCTGTCTAAGTTGAGAACCATCTTTAGGTTATGAGAGGCTGCTAACTTTACCGGAAACCATTGCGTAATGTAATGGAGCAATGCCCAGGAGCAATCGTTTAAAAAATGAAAGTATTGACTGATTCACAAATCCACGATTTTAACGAAAACGGCTATCTGTTAATCGAAGATGCCCTTGCTCCGGACGACCTGAACCCACTCATCGCGGAGTTTGAGGAAATCGTTAACACGGGTGCATCAGAACTCTACGCGGACGGTAAAATTGACTCCGAATTCAAA
>JAPOOP010000487.1 GCA_026713385.1 Candidatus Poribacteria bacterium
CTTCAGTTGCTGTTCCAGTTGATGTCACGGCTATGCAGAGGTGTTCTAATCCCGCATCGACAACAGGAACAGACGGTTTATCCGAGAGTTCCTCCGAAAACCAGTCTTGTACTTTCTCAATAACTGCATCAATGCCGCCATCTAATTGCACACTCGCCCAACCGTAGCGTTCCGGAGATATTCCCAACTGCTGAATTTCATGTCGGACGTGGTCGTTGTGGGTTTTTTCGCAACCGTGTTCGAGGAGCAAACCGAGAGCGACTGTCGGATGTGTGAGGTGTCCAATCATCGTGCGGGTGTAAATCTCCTCTGAACGTCCGCCGGAGACACCGCAACCCTCCGTATGCGGAAGCGCAACAAAACGTGAGATACCTTGTTCCTTGCCAATTTTCCGTTCGTTGCAACGGTGCGCGATCATCTGTGCAATCTGTCCAGAACAGAGACTCGTGGGTAAAATCAGCCCGACTTGATCCGTGCGATGTCCCACTTCTGTTTGGAGTGCTCGGAATTGCAACGCCGGTGTACTCGCGTCTACATCGGAGGTATCAATTGGGATTGGATCACCAGACTTTAATTCGGATTCTGTCAAAAATGGGGTTAAATCCACAGGACCCGTCTGCTTCCAATCGCGCCACAGCGAGACTTGGGAATGCCCCGCCTTTTCGCCGACAGAACGTTCACCCGATGCCACATCTACTGTCAAGTCGAGCATAGACTCACCGAGTTCTTCCATCGGTGTCCCGTCAAGATAGCCACCGGCGTTCACATCCATATCCTTTTCAAGCATCTCATATCGGCCCGTCGTGGTGACAATTTTAAGGGTTGGTACGAAAGGGAAGTTCGTAATCGATCCGTTGCCTGTTACGAAGAAAATCATGTTAGACCCAGATGCTACCTGTCCGGCAATGCTCTCCAGATCGTTGCCTGGACTGTCCATGAAATAGTAACCCGGTTTTTCCATTAACTGACTATAGTCAATGACGTAATCCAAACAGACTTCGGGATGCCGTTTCATTGCCGCACCGATTGATTTTATAGCGATGTTATAGAGTCCACGGAAATTGTTGCCACCAGATGGATTTCCCTCTGCGGAGTGTCCATGCCACGCCACGCGTTCCTTGAAACGTTCAATTGTCTTGAGAAACTTACGCGCTGTCGGTAGGTCGCGGGCGTTCTGCAACACATAAGCCTCTGAACCGATAAGTTCATCGGTTTCTGCGAGATTCGCGCACCCGCCATAACGGATAACCTCTTTCGCAACGTAAGCGGCAAGTGGATTGCCCGATACACCAGAAAACGCATCCGATCCGCCACACTGCAGGGCGATTTTGAGGTGTTCCAAGGATTGCTCGGTGCGCGCGACGCTGTCTATGCTGTCCAACCATCCGTTAATAATTTCTGCGCCACCGGCTAAATCGGTGTCGAAACTACCTTGTAGCCGATAGAAATGGTGCACAACGTCATCTAAAGCATATCCCTCGCGCGCCATATATGTCTTGAGCATTTCATTTGTAACCGATTCGGTGCCGTAGTCAACAAGCAATATCGCACCGATATTCGGATGGACGGTGAAACCTGCGAGCGTTCGGAGCAGCATATCAATGTTGTTTGGTGTGTTGCTTTCACCACCCTCGGTGTGTGTTACAGCAACAACACCATCTATGTTCGGATAGGCTTCAGCACTCTCTGAACACATATCAGCGAGTCTTCTCGCAAAGCCGGAGGTACGTGCAGTCGTCCCCATAACGACAATATAGTTTCGCGTGCCAACGCCACGATTGCCCGGACGTTGGTAACCGAGAAAAGGACGTTTGCTTGCATGCCGCGGCACCTGTTTTCCTGAGCGGAATTCTGTTTCATCTAATTGATATGGTGCCATTTTATCGCTGAAGTTGGGTGTGTCTGGCAAGGCAAAGGGTAGATTTCTGATCGATAACGAATCAATCATTTTCTGATTGCACACGTAATCGCCAGGAGAGATAGAACGTGTAGCAAAACCGAAAGGTAGACCCCACGACAGGAGCGGATCGGTTTCCGAAATTGATTGAATGGCAAACCGATGTCCTTCTAAGATGGTGTGCGATAGTTGAAACTGCTGCTCCCCATTATTATAACCGCTATAACGGATGCGCGTGCCACCTTCTAAGGTTTGTGTTGCGATAGCGACGTTATCGTCTGCTGAAGGCAGTCGCGCGACGGAGGTAAAGTCATAATCCATTTTTTAGGCATTGCTCCTGGTCAGTGTTTCTTCGTCAACACTGGTTTAAAATTGGTCAAGAACCTGTTTTAGGTTACGAGAAGTTTTTTAGGAATTATGTATCTGCAAGGACAACGTCCGCAGCAGCACAGATTTAGTCGTTTAAAAGATGGCGGTAGATGCTAACTTCGATCGCGTCCTGTTTCACCCAGGGCAAGTCGATGTCAAACCAATGTGTTTCGGATTCATAACGCTCTCGGACGTGCTCCAGATAATCCGCCATGGATTCAGCACCAATACCGACGTTGTCCGCCGCGACAGTTGCTGGGTTCGTCAACTGTGGTTCAATCGCCTGGAAACACGGGAAATAGTTATTGAAATTGTTATCAAGGAGCAGAAAATCGACAGGGTCTTGGATGCTCTTGAGTACCTCTTGTGCATCGCCGATACGTGAAGCGACGAGGTCCGCCATTCCGGCGCGTTCAAAATTCGTTCGCGCTTGTGCGGCACGGTCAGCATCTATTTCAATCGTTATCAAACGTCCAGTGCCGGCGGCTTTCAACACACGTAGCATCCAGAGACCGGAATAACCGATAGCGGTTCCGCATTCGACAATGAGCGACGGTTTTGCCTTTTCAACGCAGGCGGCGAGAAATTTCGCCTTTTCTTCTCCCAACATCGGGATTCTCTCTTCTTTACACTGTGCCTCGACTTCTTGTAAGACCTGATCAAACATGTGGACCTCCATCTGAAAACAACTGTTCCGTTCTGAATTTGACATCTGTCGTGTAGATATGTTAAATTTTTATAGGACTTGTATAGTGCTTTATCAAAATAATCATACACGAAAACCCGCTTTGAGGTCAATTTTTTAACGATGGTTCCTCTGCTCCGATTGTCCTTACAGAACATTCGGATTTCCTATAATTCTATGCAGATTTGAGGATTTGAATGTTTTTCGCTTTTTTGCATATAAACGTGTAGGTCCACAGACTTCTACAGATGAATCAATTCAGAGATCTTGTCGTTGGAAATAAAAAAATTGCAACCAAATCTGAAGTTCGGTGTATATTATGGATAAGCACCTCCGGAGGAACCAGATGCTTGACTTAGATGATGAATTAATGGAACGCTACCAAAAAGGGGATGAAGGCGCGTTTACGCTTCTCGTACGCCGACATCAACAACCTCTCATCAATTTCATTGCTCGGTTCATCAATGATAGGGATAACGCCGAGGATTTGGCGCAGGAGACGTTCATTCGTATGTTTAAAGCAGCACACCGTTATGAACCGGGACGGGCACATTTTAAAACTTGGATGTATCATATCGCTAAGAACCTTTGCAAAAATGAAATCCGAAATCGAGAACGGCGGGACAAATACAGAGTTGACAACGTTGTAAACAGCGAAAGTGATAGTAATAACGACACAGAAGAAATTGATTTGATTGCCAATGCACCCGCGAATCCTACGTTCCAGCCGGAAGTGGAACTCGAACGCAAGGAATTACGCAACGCTATCCAGAAAGCGATCGCAGAGTTACCAGAACAGTACAGACTCCCTCTCGTCTTACGCGATCTGCAAGGACTGAGTTACGACGAAATTAGTGAGGTATTGGAACTCCGGAGCGGGACAACGAAATCCCGCATTAACCGTGCCCGACTCATGCTGAAAGATAAGTTAAAATCGTTTATCTAATGTTCACAGGAGTAGTTTATTATGAACTGCCTACAGGCTGAGGAACATTTCTCCGCCCATTTTGAGGACACACTCGATTATCAGACGTTACAGGGCTTCGAAGCACACCTCGCAGCGTGTGAAGCGTGTCAGCAGGAATATGCCAGATTTCAAGAATCTGTTAAGGCGATCCAGCAATTGCCACAGATTGAACCTTCACCCTACTTTATGCCGACGTTGCTACAACGGATCGCCGAAGAGCGACGCGAGATCGGCGGGGTTAAGGGAATCGCAACAGTAGGTTGGCAACGGTTGCTGGATGTATTTCGCCGTCCAGTATGGGCATTCAGTGGTATTCTGGCGTTAATTCTCGCTGTAACTGGCACCTATCTCTATCAAGACGGATTTTTGCTCGATCGAGACTCCGGTTCAACTGCGATAAC
>JAPOOP010000489.1 GCA_026713385.1 Candidatus Poribacteria bacterium
GATCAAAGCAAATTTTCTAACTCGGTGGGAAATCCGTAATTTCTCGCAACTCAGATACGCCTACCAAGATCGGCATACCCCGTAGCACACCGCGATTTGGTGTACATACAAAATAGGTGTCTGAATCAAGTATCGCAATCACAAGTTCCCCGTTACGTGGATCTGGTTTCCCAACCTCCACATAATAGTCTTTGCCATGCTTATGATAAGTGATACTAAAGATACGCCGATTTGAAATATCCCATCCTAAGTTTTCTTCCGCAAACTTCTTGACAGATTCCCAGACTTCCTCCGCCTGAGCATCATCCTTAGCTTTAGGAATAAAAAATTTCACTTCTGCAGTCTTCTTGATTACCGCCATCCTGATTCCTCTGGAGAAATAAATTGATGTATATCTATCAGGCAACTTCTTACCTGAATTGATTTAACTTGTTAGAAGAGAAAGGAAAATTTGATGATTCTGAAGCAGTGAACTTGTTAATAAGTTAAGCAGCTACATCTTCGGTTAGCAAACGATTTAACAATTCTTCCGAATCAAACAGAGGATCATTTAACCGAATAGGGTCGGTTTTCATCTCCTTTGCTTCAAGGGTAAGGTTCTTTAACAATTCTGAGGTAATAATGGTATTGTCCAAATCAAACAGATAATGATTTAATTCTACAAGATCCGCGTTCATTTCCGCAAAAAACGGTGTTTTGTTTGAGGCTACTGCATTCACTATATCCTCAATTTCCAATGCTAATAGTCTTTTTAGTGCGTGTTCGGTGACCTCCTCAAGAATGCCTTCTTCTGCAAGAAAATCCTCAAAATTTTCACCTTCATACTTATTCATACAACAATCCTCCACTTTGCCATAATTTTCTTCGATTCCGTGCCAAATTCAAATCCCTCTGCGGAGTGTTCCGAGATTTTTTGATGAAGCCATGCAGAAGGATTATCTTGCTACCTCTAACAGAAAAAAGAATTCTAGCAATACGCCGTCCGCTGAGACGGCTGCGAATTTCCCATAAATCCGTTTCCATTTTCCTAACAAGAGGCATCCCCAAAGGCCAACGAAATTGCACCAGTCTTATATCTTCACCAATCACCTTTCTTGCCGTCTTATCAAGTTCTCTGAGCCATTGCTGGACAGGTAAGCGCCCGGCATCAGTCCGAAAAAAACTAACACTAAGGACAGGGGTTCTGCTCATACAAATGAACCAAGATTTGAAATGATCTATCTCGTAAACATGCCTATGTAAGCAAACCTTCAACCGCCTCAAAGAAATCGGCGTTTGATGCACTGAATCCGTATTGCTGTTCCACCTCCCGAATGGCGATCTCCGTCGTGAACAGATTATCGTAGGTATCAGGAAACTCCACACCAGTTGTTGCATCGCGGAGTAGCACGATATTATAGCCATATCGTGCCATAGAACGGATACCGTAATCCCTGCCCAATACGCACCAATTCGTTGCGAAACCCGCAAAGAGCAGATGTAAGATACCCCGCTCCTCCATGAGTTCATGCAGCTGCTGTCCAGTCGCGATAACAAACTCTTCCGGTTTCACATCAATCGCTGGGGAGACAGCAAGCTGCGATGCGAGTTTGTTCCAATGGATATCGATACTGGGGGGCTGACTACGGGGACCCCGATAAATGGTGTAGTCCCCCTCCCGACTTCGGAAATTGGAGGGGGGCCACGCAGGTGGCACAGACGGTTCAGGCGGTTTGTGCCGTTCGAGTTGCGGATATTGTTCCGCTACCGACGGAGACGGGGCATGAACGATTGTCAAACCTGCTTCTCGCGCAGCATCTATCACAGGCACGACACACTCGGTCGTTACCTGTGCTGCACGTTCTATCCAACTTTCGATGAAATGCACATTCCACAAATCGACGAGTACCAAAGCGGTCTCTTCAACAGGCAACGGCATGTCAAACTCACGGCGGATGAAAGCGGTTTCACGGCACGGTTCATCTGCCGGGGTGCTATCTTGAAAATAGCGGACGCGTAAATTTAGCGTTTTCACTTTGGCTCCTGAAACAGCGAATCGTCGAGGTCTGCGTTCAACATAACGCTGCTTAAACGAGTTTCGGTGAAGAGTTCACCCTCTACATTCTGCTGAATATGATGTGGCACTTTGACACCTTCTACATGGCGATAATCGCCCAAGAGCGTCTCTTTATTGACGACAACGCCCTGTTCCGTCTCACGGAACCCCATTTTCACGATATAATGTGTCTCTTCACTGATGAAAACTCTGAGGACTTCACCTGAAGGCTGCGGAACAAGCACAATCGCAGCGGATTTTCCCATTACCTCTTCTGTACCAGCGTACTGGATCAGATTATCATTCTGTGTGAGATGCACGAGCAGCCATATTGGTTCCCTGAGCATTCCATCCTTCAAAGAGGCAATCATTTCAGGGGGCAAGGGTTGCGGTCCCATAGGGGTCAGGGCAAATCCAGAAGTACCATCAAAGGCATAACTCATTTCGCCCTGAGGCATCTTGATATCTTGCCGAACTTTGTCCGGATAGACTTGATATCCCTTTACATCCAAGTTCATCTGTCCCATTGGCGAATTAGCTGTAGCGCGTCCCTCTACAACAATATTTTTGACCGCTTTCAATTTCTCAAGCCCACCGTGTGCATTGACAGCAGCGGCGACGATCTCTTTGGCTTTCGCCGTGTCTCCCTCACTCGCTTCAGGCATCGGTTCAGCAGGTGGCGGTGCAGGTTGCTCTATCTTAATCTCGTTAACCTCACCGAACTCATCAAGCGATCGGTCAAAATTGGCTTTATTGCCGACAGTGACAATCGTGAGTGCGTCCGGATGGAGATACTTTTGTGCGACCGCCTGCACATCTTCCGCTGTGACTTTGGCGATGTTATCAGTAAAGGTCTCAAGAAAGTCCGGCGCAAAACCGCGATACGCGAGCATCATCTGTTGGAAGGCGATCTGTGAACTGCTCTCAAATCCAAAGACAAACGAATTGATGAGCGAATCTTTGGTGCGTTGCAACTCTGCGTCCGGTACAGGTGTGTCTCGAAGACCTTTGACGACATCAATAATAAGCGAGATCGCCTCTGCCGTCTTATCCGTACGGGTCTGCGAATAAGCGAACCATTCCCCTGGATTGGTGTAGTACGTTGTCGGCATTATGCTACCCACCATATAGGCGAGACCGGCCTTCTCACGCACTTCCCTCATGAGTCGAGATGTGAAACCGCCTTCACCGAGAATATCGTTCATGACACGGAGCGCGAAATAGTCTGGGAAATCGGGTGTGCGTTTGATGCCGAAATGCCCGATTAACATCACCGACTGTGGTAGATCTTTGAAAATATAATTAACGGACGGCTTCGGGGTGGGATCCACGCTTGGAACATCAGGGAATGTAATATCTGCGGTTTCCCAGCCTTCAAACACCTTTTCCAATTGTGCGATCAAAGTCTCGGTATCAAAATCGCCAGTAATCGCGAGCATCATGTTGTCAGGATGGTAATATTTCGCATGAAACGCTTTGAGATCATCAGCAGTGATACTCTCTATGCCTTCTATTTCGGTGTACCATCCGAAAGGATGGTCGGTCCCGTAGAGTTTCGCGGAGAAATTACGCCACGCCAGTTGGATAGGGTTATCGTTGCGTCGGCGGATACGCTCAACCGACTGCTGTTTACGGAGTTCCAATTTATCCTCGCGAAACGCTGGGTTTCTGAGCACATCCGCAAAAATTTCCAATCCCTTCTCGATGTCTTCTGCGAGCGTTGAAAGGTTAACCGTCCCGTATTCACGCGACATACCGACTTCAACGGAAGCCGCCATAGATTCCAGTTCCTCGTTCAGCGCATCTGGTTCACGCGACACCGTCCCGCCGGTCCGCATAACAGTTGCAAATATTGATGATAAACCGACCTTATCCGCCGGGTCGTAGATGTCCCCGGTTTTAATCAACCCGTTGATGTTGAAAAGCGGCAACTCATGGTCCTCAATGAGGTAGAGCGTCATCCCGTTTGAGAGCATCCGTTTCTCTGGAACGGGAGGATTAAACTCAATCGGTTCAAAGGTAAGTTCTTCGTGTGGTTTGGCAAATGTAGATGGAATCCCGCACACGATGAGACAGGCGACCAGTGTCGCGATGATAAGCCCGGTAAACTTTGGTTTCTTCATTATTCACTGCCCTCCGTCCCTTCACCGGCGGGTGCTACTGCCTCTTTCTTAATGAGTGTACCGACGGTGCGGTTGCTTTTTGTGAAATAGGTTTTTGCGACTCTCATGATGTCCTCTGGCGTAACTTTATATATGTTTTCACGCCATTGCAGTATATAACGCCAATCGCCAGCAATCCCTTCAAAGAAGGTAAGTTGTCGTGCCATTCCAGCGTTCGAGCTGAGTCCTCGGATGAAACTGGCATCCACCTGTTTGAGAATACGCTTGAATTCTTTTTCCGCAACAGGTTCGGTCTTGAGCCTTTCGAGTTCGGCATAGATCGCTTCTTCAAGGTCGGCGGTTGTGTGCGGAGACCGCGGTGAGCCATCTAAAACAAAAAGATTGTTGTAGCGTGCTCCGGGGTATCCGTTCAATGAATCAGTAGAGATGGCGATCCCCTTCTCAACGATGTTTTTGTAAAAGCGAGAGGTGCGTCCGTCAGAAAGGATTGCACTGATAAAATCCAATACATAATCGTCAAAGTGTGGGAGTGTCGGTTTATGGTATCCAATCATAAGTTGCGGCTCAGCATCAAACTCGACTTCGACACGACGCTCACCTTCCTGTGGAAGTTCTTCAGTTGTGACTTCAGGCGGAAGCGGCTGTGAAGGTATATCACCGAAATGTTTTTCAATAAGCGCAATGGTTTTGTCTATCTCGATATTCCCGACAATAACCATAACAGAATTATTTGGGGCGTAGTGGACGCGGAAGAATTCTTCTGCCTTGCGCCGATTTAGCATGGCGATATCTGAGGGCCA
>JAPOOP010000275.1 GCA_026713385.1 Candidatus Poribacteria bacterium
ATGCGGTGCGAGGATCAGCGGCACTTGGTTTCCTTCAAGCGTCTTCGGACGAAGGAGGTAAAACGGCAGTGGCACGGTCGGTTCTACCCACAGATACCAACTCTCTCGGAAATGGTTATCCATATCCAAGACTTCGAGTTGTTCTGCCTTCGGGACGTACCCTTCCAAATCGGACTCCATGTTATCTAAGCCGAGGATCTCTCGCAATTTCGGACGAAAATTGGCTTGCCATGCTAACAACTCTTCCCGTGTGGTCGCCTGAAATTCAAACTCTCTCGGAACGGTATCGTATAAGTTTTTAAAATGTGTTACGGCATCATACATTACGGTTCTCTCCTTCATTGGCTGTTGCGATTCACTTGACAAAATATTCAACACTGCTATAATGTTGGCGATTGTGCTTCCACATAAGTTCTAAGACATAATAGAGGATACACCCTCCACCTGTCAATTCAATTGTTGAAAAGAGAATTTCATTGATTACAAAATATAAAACCTCCTACATCTTCCATCAACTGTTTAGCCATAGAGAGGCAACAAGTGTATAGAGCATCTTGTATAAGGCATCAAGGAGACAGTTATGGGGTATAACGATGGCAGAAAACAGGTGCGGCGTATCTTGAGAATAATAGATCGTCTTCAAAAGTCCAACGGTATCAGAGTCCGGGATCTGGCAGACTTCTATGACGTTGACATCACCCGCATCTACGAAGACCTAAAAATTATCAAGGATTTCTACGATCTGAGAAAGGATAAGGGGGACTATTGGATTGAGTCATTCCGTCCGCTGCACTGGCCCCGAATCACATCGGAAGATGCCCAGGTTCTGGAATTAGTGATTACCGCTTCGCCGCTTGCAAGGGATACGCGTTTTGAAGCATCTCTCAAGAGAGTACTTAAAAATCTTGACACGTCTCTTGCTGAACATATCCAATCAAAATTGGAGAAGGATATCCCAGCGCAACTGGAGCGTGTTCACACTGTCGATGAGGCTGACGAACGTCTTCACTTATCTGAGAGCGCGGCGGACTATAGTCGTGATAATGATGATAATGCCGAGAGACACTTTCGTGTTTTGGAGGAGGCACTTTACGAGCAAAAGGTGGTTCGGGCGGTTTATCAACCCGCTGGCAAAACAGAGTTTGTTAAACATAGCCTTCAGCCCTACGCCATCTTTTTTCGGAAGGAGGATTGGTATCTTGAGGCGCTCTCCAATTTATCGGAGAACAGATCACTAACTTTCAAAATCCTTCGCTTCCGAAACGTTATGCTAACCAATGAGACTTTTGAAACGCCTACAGATTTTTCGTTATCCGAGGATTTGGCATCTCGGTGGGAGCTCTTCAGCGGTGAACCGATCAACGTGAAACTCAAAATCGCTGCCCACAAGGCGTATCTCGTTACCGAGAAAGAACGCCACCCGTCGCAAGAGATTGTAGAGCGGTGTGCCGATGGTGCTGTGATTGTCCGTTATGAAGTGCCGAAAGCGGAGTTCACATTTTGGGTGTTGAGTCTTGGGGATGCGGCGGAAATCTTAGATCCACCAGAATTTCGGGCAGAGTTCCAAGAAATAGTGCATCGGATGCACGGAATATATTCTGAAGATTAGGGCAGAACACAGCGGTCCCGCCCTATTGGATAAATAACAGAAAACCACCTTCGTGAGAGATGGGCAGCCTATCCTGCTCACCGGACAGCAGGCAACTTGGCATACGCAATAGTTTTCGGCTGCAACTTTACTTCTGATTCTCTACTTATGTTTTTAGCTAGTTGGTTATTCAGCAGAAAACCACCCCCGTGAGAAGGTGGACAACCTATCCTGCTCACCGGACAGCAGGCAACTTGGCATACGCAATAGTTTTCGGCTGCAACTTTACTTCTGATGTCCATAAGTATACACTTTTTTTAGCGTGATGTCAAAGAGCTTCTATAAAAGAATCAGGACTATTGAATTTTCCGTTTTTTTATGCGTTTTTGATTGCCCGGTCCAGTAGGATATTTCACTCAGCTGCCCGAACAACACCTCCCACCTCGTAGGGGACAGGTTTCCAGTCCCGCTGTCAAAGGTCCCATTAATTGTAAACTTCACTATGAGTGCCCCTTGTTAAATCCAAAACGAAGTAGGGTCTTGACCAAGCATTTAATTTGTTAGAGCCAATATCTGAAGGAATTATACGACCGGATCTGTGAACGAACAGAAGAAAAAAAGCAGGACCTACATCCACCACCGAGGGAGGGGTCAGTCCTGCACAATGGCATTGTAACATTTTTTGCGTAGAAATTCAAAAAATTTTCGCAATTTCTGATTTTTTTTCAAAAAAAGACCGAATTTCTGAATTTTCAGGTCGAATTGTTTGTAATTAGTGTAAAACACTAATTTTTTATGTTATAATATTAGGAAGATTGAAGGTTAATTGCCAGTTTTCGCGATTATGCATAACCCAAGTCGATGCAGTTAGAAAGGAGATGTCATGGCAAAACGGAAGTCCGAAATTGAAGATTTACTATTCACCTTTGGAATTGATTCGGAGGCGGGCGACCTCTTTCAAAATTATATGGACAAAATCGCCAACGGGAAATTACGCACCTATCAGGAGATCATCCAATATGGCGCGAAGGCTGGTGAGTCGCTCTATCTCCATATTCTCAACGGAATTTGTGTTCTGGAAAAGGTGCGTCCGATATTGAATCTTGACGATATTGAGGTTCAAGTGCTATTCAGTGCTTTCAGTGTCCACGATCTAAACAAACTTGAGGAGTTTCAAGAAACGAAGCGTTCCTTTAACTATCTGGCAAACGCAGAAAACATCAGTGGCGTGTTGTCGGACCTTGAAATAGAGCACTTTTTCCCGGAATGGCAAGATTATTTGAAGGATATTGAAGTCCTGGTCCGCGCCCATTCACGATTCCATAACACCTATGGTGAAACCTTGGATCAGAATTATGATCCGTATTCGCTGGATAAGGACAGACTCCTTAACTACCTCGTTCCTATTATTCGAGCAATTGATGTCATTGACCTATCAAAAACACTTGAGGAGCGTCCAAAGAAACGGGATTTTCTTTTTGAAATCAACAGTATCTGTGATATTCAGTACAAATTCGTATACCATAAAGTAAGTGAACAGCGCGGTATGTTGACGAACCTTATACACAACGAGATTGTGAAATATCTGGAATCAGAAAAAGATTTGCTGCCGATGCTTTATTATCCTGACGGTGTAGCATATCTTGTTGATCGGGATCGCAATGTTCGCATCACAACCGATGAAATCGCGGAAATAGGAAGTTCTGTTGTCCATAACATTGAGTCAAAGACTCGTGGAGAATTCATCAAGTTTATTCAAGGTAGCCCTGCCGGTATAAAAGTCGATGAAAAGTGCATCGCACTCGGAGTTTCTTTCGCGAAAATTTGGAATGAGGTCCGAAATATCATCAGCGAGCGCAAGTATGTCGCAAACGCGAAAGTAGATGATTTGAACACAAAGTGTCAGGAAAGACTTGAAGGAATCCGAAACAAATTGAGCAGATCAGATCCAAATGTGATTGGACAGAGGGCATTGCTTGATGAAATCTTAGATGCCGAAACCTACCGACTGCCACCCAATGATGACGCTATTCGGATTGGAGAATTGGTCAGAACATACTATATTTTTCTGAATAAGCATTTCTCTAAGACTGTTGTCAACGCGTGGTTACACATCTACGAGCTGCTTGAATTGCCATTAAATTCTGAGGATATAACCTATCGTGAGCGATATGAAATGTTCAATGCTCTTTGGGACCGCGGCTACATCATCGGACGTGATCTTTATAATGCTGGTCGCGGATTTCATGAGATTTACGAGTTGATTGTTCAAGACGGCACGCAGTTTTTAGAGACCTTAGAAACTGAAAGCGAGTTTGGGATATTGGTGGATTACGTTCTCAAATACGTTGATTTCAACTTTGTTGCTGATAGGGAACGAGGTTTCGACACAAACTTAAAACGCTATGTCAAGGATAACCACGTCCAGTGTAGCACCTGCGGTTCGGAATTTGATACCGTCCTCTGGATGAAACCGGATGTGCCAGCGAACATCAAAGTGCAACAATTTTCTAATCGGCTTGAAGGCGGATCATCGCGTGAACCCAAACGCCGCGTCTGTAGTGTATGCCGAACCCAATACATGCTCGATAAACTCTGTTACAATGTCGGCGGCGGCACCGCTACGTTTTTTATTCATCTCTATCCAATCTCATTTTTTACAGATGTTTTTATTCGAGCTTTCCAACGAGCACAACAAAATTTTGAGCACCCCGATTTTCCGTCTGTGTTCCTCAAGACAGACGATGCCCTCCGTAATTATCAGGAAAGGACCCAGTTGGAATTAACGTTTTCACGGACAAAAGTCAACGGAAACCCACTGCCGAGGTTCTCGGAGGCACTCGGCAACATTCTAACCATTCCGGTTAATACACCCGGAAACAATCATACAGAGAACATTTTATTTGCAATTGAAAACGCCTTGTTATATCAACGCTTTTTAGGGTGCCGTGCGGTGCTGACCGATTCATCAATTCCACTCTTTTCCGGCGATGAATTCAGTCACCTTTTCGTTGACCACATTCCTTCGGCATTTCAGGGGTGGTTGCCGGATAACAACCTGAACAGTGATATAACTCAGCAGACGTTTGAACAACTACTGAAGTTGCATACCATTCGATCAAAGATTGGAAGCATTGACGCAGACGATCTGGTGCGCTTGATTCGGAGTTTAAATTACGACGCACTCGAACTCTACTACGTAACCCACCGAATGATTAAACGCGAACAAGCCGGAAATGAACCGCGACAGTTCGTAACCGTCCGTGACACAGCGCAACTCATTGCCGACGTCGTGGCACAGAAAGGAGGAGATACGATTATGTCTCACATTAAGGAACTCGCTCGCATTGCCTGGGAAGGGCGGTTGAAGGGCGAGAGTCTCAAAGATAATTCACTCGCTAAACCGCTTGATGTCGCATTTGACAGCCTTGAACGTTGGCAGTCGGAGCATGAGACCGAAGAAGAGGCGCGGGCTATTATGTCTAAAGAGGTCGCCCGAGCGATTGAACGTCTGAATAAGCAGTTCTTCGGCGTGAAAAAATTGGAGAACATCTCGCAATTTGTCACCGTTCTCTTCGATCATATTTACAAAGGCGTTTATCAAGGCAATCTGCTTAATTTGCTTGAAAACCGGAAACGAATTCGTGCCGGATATCTTTATTTTATTACCGAAATGATCCCAAAACGTGAAAGGGACAAGGAGGAACAACAATCATGAGTATACTTGACAAATATACCGACTTTATCGTCGATGAATACAAAAACTTTCCGCAGAGCCGTTATTTGACGTTAATTGTGTTGCGAAAAGCGGAGTCAGAGATGATCTTCCGAACGGAGGGTTCTGGTGAAGGGTTGAGTCGCGATACTGTCCATGCCGGACTTGAGGAAAATAACCGCGATCCCATCGCTCGCGTCACAATTAGCAAACGCAAACAGACAGCGGTTGAACGGCGGACGGGACGTGAACTCTTGCGTCAACATAACTTATTGTTCTACGCCGCGGACTCAAGAGGAAATCGCGAGGAAGCTGAGGATAATATCTGTGCATTGAATCGGAACAAACCATGTGGCATTTGTGCCGATTGCATGATTTACGGCTATGCTGTCGGCGGTGGTGGTGCGCAAAAATCGCGCGTCATCACAGACGATGCATTCAGTGTCCTACCCTACCAAACCGTCACAGCCAAGCGAACATTCAACGCTCTCTACGATAATAACACGATGCGCGATCCGGTTACCGGACAACCATCCTCAAGCATTCAAGAAGATGAGTATGTCAAGCCCGAAACGTTGTTCATTGACATGCAGACGCTCAAAGACTTGACAGCGGACGAAATCCAATACGTCATAGCAAACGTATTGCGGAGTCGGCGTTACGGTGCTATCTCCTCGCGGCTCGGTAAGATGCGTAACACACTTGTCGGTGCGATCTTCAGCGATTGTGAGGTTTTCAGCAATTTGGAGCTGACGCAGTCGGTCTATGACCGTCTCGGTCCAGAGGGTAGACAGTTCCCACTTGACCAAAACAAGGTTGAATCGACAATTACCGAGGCAGTCGCAGCATTGACCGGTGAAGTGATAGGTAGCGTGCAGCCCCTCGCCGAGTCAGAGTTAACTGGGTTAATTGGTGAAATTCAGCAAAAATTCGCATCGCCAGATGAAGTCAAAAGGTTGTTAGACAGCATCACAGAACTCTACCCGCGAGCGTGAAACATAGGATAGGTAAACCCTATCCTACACAGGAGGTATCTCATGCATATTTATCGCTGTGAGGTTCAACTCATGGAAAACCTCTTTTTCGCCAGTCGCGAGGTAAACAACTTCTTTCAGACCGAGGCGGTAATCGGTAATTACGCGCTTGCTTATGCACTTGGATTGTGCAGGGCAGGTTACCATAACGATAGTGAAATTACCTACGCTCAGGATTTGGAAAAACTCAACGAGGCGGGCATCTATGTTACGCCCGGCACATTGACTGAAAAAGCGCGTTTCACGGTGACGCGGTTCAACGCGCTTTCAGATTCATATTGGTATCAGATGGAACAGAACGCCATCTCAGTTGATCGGGAACGTATTTTCAATCCACGATTGAAGGCACGGGCGACGAACTTCCCACAGATTGGAAGGTTGAAACTGCTCTCTATAGGCAACAAAGGCGTTTTCTATATAACAAGCCGCAACGAGTTTCGCGTCCCCCGTTATATCCGACTCGGTAAATTCATGAGCAAAGCGAAAATCTCTGCGTACAAGCAGAACTACCGTGAAATCCGCGCGCAAGACGTGTCTTACCGAAATTATCTGAATCCCAACGATTTACCGTCAGATACACAGATCGGTATGTTTGATTTGCTCAATATCCGACCGACCCCGTTAATTCGTCAAGTCCAATTGTCTGGGGATTTCTACGAACTGGCGGATGTTGATAAAACGCTACTACCGGCAGGAATGCAGTTTTACACCGATTTTTAGACTGAACTCAATTTCTGTAGGGTGTGTCGTCCCTGTGAGATGATTGCAAACACACCCTACAGGTTCTTTGGAGGTTTTGCTATGTCAGAGATCACAATTAATCTAAACGCAGGCTATGAAAAAATTAGTCCAACGAATGAGTTTGACTTGACACATCCGCCGCTCTACCATCAGCAACGAACATACGATGCCTTAAAAACAAACGATCTTGTCATCAACACCTACAACACAGGAACAGGAAAAACTCGTGCTGCGTTACTCCGGCTTTTCGATTTGAAAAACGAAAACGTTTTGTTCATTGCACCAACGAATGAGTTGATTCATCAACACGCGAGTGACATTCGAGAGTTTGTTGAGGAACAGGATTTGAATTTCTGTGTTGCTGAGGTCACTGGTCAGAAACTTCGTGAATGGGAGGTGATTGACGACCCCGGTTATCGGTTGAGAAATCCAAGAAAATTGCACGAACTGATTCAAAACCCGCGTGAGTATTTTCCTGAAATGACACAGCGGAGACCGCTGATTCTCGTTACAAACCCCGATATTTTTTACCTCTGCTTCTACGGCGTTTACTCGCAGTTAGATAGTGCTAACCTGTTCCGTCATTTCTTACAAGATTTCAACTACATCGTCATTGACGAGTTTCACTACTACAATGCCAAACAACTCGCCAATTTTCTGACGTTTTTCATTCTGTCTAAGGAATTTGGTTACTTTGGTAATAACGGACGAAAGCTCTGCCTGCTTTCAGCAACACCCGATGAGAGGGTACTCACCTATCTTGACACGATTGGGTTAGAATACGAGCGCATCAGTCCAGACAACGAGCCAATAGAAAGCAACAGTTATGAGAAAATCCAGACACTATCTGAACTTGAATTGACGATACACAACGGCAAAATGTATCAAACACTTAAGGAGCACCCTGAATGGATTGGCGATCCGCTGCATTCTGGGAAGGACGGTGCCGTTATCAGCAGCTCTCTCCGAACTATTAATGAAATTAAGCAGACGCTACAAACGGCAGGACTGAAAGAAAAAATTGGGTTGATCACGGGTGCCGTTGGAACAAAAGAGAGGCGAGATGCAACGAAATCTTTTCCACTTGTGCTTGCAACACCGACAGTAGATATCGGTTACAACTTTGAAAAATTGGACAAATCACGGCAAAATATTGATTTCGTCTGTTTTGACGCACTTTACGGATCGGAATTCACACAGCGGATTGGGAGGGTAGGTCGGTTGCTCGGTAAGGAAGATACCACACACGCTAGCACCGCGCACGCATTTGTGTCAGGGCAATTTCAGGCACAATTACAGCCGGGGAAAACTTATGACCGCCGCGAATTTGCAACACTCGTTAAAGAGTCGCTCGGAGAGGATAATCAGTTTTACCACTACATTCAATCCTATGCCGTGCTTGAGGCTTTATATCCGCTTTACGAAATTTCCAGGCAGACAGCCGAAGAACGACAAGATAGAATTAAAGAAATCTTTGAGACAATCCGACAGGTTTTCGCACCGGAGAGCGACACAACGTTTGACGAAATGTTTAAAAAGATTCGGTGGCATGTCACCTACGAAACTGTTATTAATGCTTTCAAAGACAATACTTACAACGATTATGTCCGTCATCAATGGGGACGCGCGGCGTGGAGTTACTGCCGACACCAAGCATGGATAAGCGGAGCGCTCGAAACCTTTAAAGAACTCCCGAAGGAAAAGGAAAAAATTGTGCTTGCAACACTTCTCAAAAACAACCGATCGGAAATCGTTGAACACGCAAAACAGAAATACTGTCCTATCCAGTCGCTGTTCAACTTTCGCGGTTCGGATGTCGGCATTCGTTGCGGTATCTATGATCCAAATCATATTTTCCAGAATACTGCTAAGCATACTGAATATGACCTTTTTCACGTCCTATCGCACTGTGAGTTTACCGTTATTCCGACAAAGGAAGAGTATCACGAACTCACAGGAGATTGGGGAAATTATTGTGAATTTTTCGTACGGGCGAATCGCTTGAAAACTCCACCAGGTTATGTCCAATTCAGTTACGATGCCGGTGGGACTGATCAAGAATCCTTTGAGCATCAACACTGCTGGGGACCCACAGCGTTGAAACGCTTACGTTTAGGATTGAAAAATGGGGTTGTCCAGCTTGAAATGCAGGATGCCCTGAAGAAAAAAGGGTATATTACATGCCTTTTATCAAAGACGAAGAATCGGTACGTCCTTAACAGTATACTTGAAACGAGGGGACAATTTTCTTACCCTCTGAATGTAACTTTTGGTGATGGCGGACAGCAGGAGTATCAATTAATCCTCGGAGCGCAGGCGTTTCTAATTCATGCAGAGTTGCGGGGGAAATGGAAAGCAAAAGAGCAAACTGCTGCTACATAAGGAGAACCCTATGCCCATCAGCACGCTCATCTCACTGATACCCGAAACCGATGTAACACTCCGACCTACGATGGGACACCACGCACACGCTGCGTTCCTCTCGATTCTTAAACAAAGCAATCCAGAGGTCGCCGCAGCCGTTCACGCACCCGCGGCACAGAAACCTTTTACCGTCTCACCGCTCATTGGAAAAATGGAGACGCGCGGCAACCTGCGTTACATCCGCGCAGGCACCGAGTGCAGACTCCGATTCACGTTCCTCAATGACGAGTTGTTTCAACACTTCGGGAAAGCCTTCTTGACACTCACAATGCCGCCCATTCGCTTAGGAGAAGCAGTCTTTCAGGTGAGACAGATGGTCTCACACGCTACAGAAGAACGAAGTTGGAGCAAAAGCGAAACCTACGCCGAACTCGTCCAATCTGCAAAGAAGAATACCCGGATGTCTTGTCGCTTCTACTCGCCGACCGCCTTCCGCGGAATGACACCCCGCGGACAAGAGACACGGAAAGAAGCATATCTCGATCTCATCCGATGCTATCAGAGTTGGGTGAACAAGTGGAACGCCTTCGCACCTATGGAATTTGACAAAACCGAAATTCTCGCGTTTGTGCGAGAGCACATCCAGTTGACAAGCGTGGCAACAGAGACAAAGAAACTCAACTTCGGACAACATAGCGAATTCGGATGGGTAGGCACATGTGCTTTTATTTTTTATCCCGAGCATTCATTTGATGAGAACCTACTCCGCGCAGTCAACTGCTTAGCAGATTTTGCCTTCTATTGCGGCACCGGCTACAAAACCACTATGGGAATGGGTCAAACAAGGAGAATAGACTGAATGGAGGGGTGGAAGAGTGAAAAAATAGAGGGTTAAAAAGAAAAGCATCTCGATTACGAGATTGAAACTGGACAT